>DQTF01000184.1 GCA_015662935.1 Crocinitomicaceae bacterium
ACAGCGGAAATCCTGAAGATGAAGTTGGTTATATAATAACGACAAGTTAATCAAAAAGATTGAGAAAACATATTACTCAATTCACAAAAAAAATGGCTCCGATTTCTCGAAGCCATTTTACTGTTTATAAATATTTCTCTCTTACAATGCCAACACCTTAAACTCAGTTCTTCTATTCAACTGACGTCCTTCTTTTGTATCATTGGTTGCAATTGGTTGCTCTTCTCCGTAACCTGCTGATACAAGACGGCTTCCAGCGATGCCAGCTTTTGTTACAAAATCAACAACAGCTTTTGCTCTGCGTTCAGACAATGACTGATTGTAAGTTGCACTACCTTGTGAATCGGTATGCCCGCCTAACTCAATTTTTAAGGTAGGTACATCGTTCATTAACTTAATTAATCTGTTTAACTCAGCTGTAGATTCTGGACGAAGGGTTGCTTTGTCTAAATCAAAGAAGATATTTTTCAAAACAATCTTATTACCAACCGCTAAGTTTTTCAACTCAATATTTTTCTCCACTGTTTGAAATGCTGCTGTGTTTGGAATATCGAAATTCTCTGAGTGAAACAAGTATTTTTCTTTCTTCACGGCAATACCATAATTCTTTCCTGCTGGTAAAGAAACCAAGTACTTCCCTGTCTTACTATTTGATTTAAAAGTAGCAATGACTTTATTCGCTTCGTTGTCCACGATTTCAATTTCTGCCTCTAATACTTCTTTTGTCAAGTAATCAGAAATAACACCTTTTAAGATGGTCAATTGCGCTTCTTTTACTACAACTAAAGGCGCAACAACTACTTCCTTTACTGGATCAGCAACGCTTGCTAATAAGTTGTCCTCATTATTCAATACCATTGGTTTTTCTTCTCCTAAGAAGGTTACCACGTATAAATCTCTCAATCCAAAACCATCTTCAGATGCAGATGTATAATAACCGTGACGACCACTTGCTGAAATCACGAAGAATACATCATCTCCTGTTGTGTTTACTGGATAACCTATATTCTCAGGTGTTCCCCACATTTTTCTGTCAGAATTATAAACCGATTTAAAAATATCGTATCCTCCCATTGAATTGTGTCCTTGAGAACTGAAATACAAGGTTTTGCCATCAGGATGCATGTAAACACCTTCCTCAGAATATTGTGTATTAATGGTCGTTCCTAAATTAGTTGCTTCTCCCCATTTTCCTTTCTCGTCTTTGTGCGAAACATAGATGTCGTGATCTCCATAACCACCTTGTTTATTGGACACGAAGTAAATAGAATTCCCATCTGGAGAATAACAAGCAGAAGGTTCATGTGAATCTTTGCCATTGATTTTTTTACCCAATGATTCTGGTTCTCCCCAAGTATCTCCTTCTAACAAACACTCATACAAGTCTCCCATTCCTTTCTTTCCCATGTAGATTAAAAATTTCTGCCCATCTGCAGAAAGTCCTGAGTTGGCATCGTGATCATTGGTATTTACAGGTTCTCCCATATTTCTAGATTTAGACCAAGAACCATCCTTTTGCTTTTCTGAAATATAAATGTCTTCAAAATGCTCATTTAGCATGGGGTCTTTCTTTCCTCCAGTAGAGTTTGGACGGCGGGCTGTAAAAAGAAGTAATGACTCATCGGCGGAAATTACCGCAGCATATTCATTGTATTCTGTATTCACATTTCCTCCTAAATTATCGACAAACACTCGAATGGGTTTTTTCACCAACTTCTTTCCGTTGTAGCATTGCTGAATTCTCAATTTCAACTGATCTAATGCATACGGGTCTGGGTTTGCCATCGCTGTTCCTTGATACTTACTGTATTCAGTAATTGCTTTATCAAATTTCTCATCAACATGATACGCTTGACCTAACAAATAATGTGCGTAAGGATCAATATTCGCATCCAATTTCACTGCTTTCTCTAAAAAAGGCAATGCTTTGTATTTATAAATTGAAGACAAGTAACATTCTCCTATACGCATGTTCAATGCAGCGTTATTAGGATTAAAATCGTTGGCATCTTCATAATACTCAATTGCATCCTTAAAGAACATTGGTCCTTTCTCATAGATATCATCTCCTGTTGCAATATGTTTTTTTGCAGCCTTTAAGCCGTCCTTGTTGTCTTTAAAGTTCGCTTTTTCAAACTCTACATTCTGTGCAAATAGTCCCGTTGAAAGGAATACTAATGCTATTGTGATATATTTTTTTAACATTTTACTTTCTTTTTGGATTAATTACAGATTCCGATGTTTGCTTTTGCGCCTTCAGCACCTAACTCAACAGCTTTGTGCCAATCTTCACAGGCACCAGTATCATCGCGAAGCAATTCTTTCGCATTTCCTCTATTTAGGTATGCGTATCCATAATTAGCATCGATTGCGATTGCTTTGTTGCAGTCTTCCAATGCACCTTTGTAATCTTTCATTTTGAATTTTGCTGCTGCTCTATTGTTATAGGCATAAGCGTATTCTTTATTGATCTGAATTGCTTTTGAGAAATCTGTAATTGCTCCTTTGTAATCTTCTGCATCGAATTTTGCAGAACCTCTATTATTGTAGGCAATAAAATAGTTATCATCTAAGCTAATTGCTTTAGAATAATCTTGGATGGCTCCTTTAAAATCACCGTTCTTTCTTTTTGCACTTCCTAAGTTGTTGTGTGCAAAAGCCATTTTATTGTCAATCATTACCGCTTTTTGGTAATCTGCAATTGCCCCTTTAAAATCACCTAGCATTCTTTTTGCAGATGCTCTGTCGTTGTATGCGTAGGCGAAATCTTTCTTTGCTGCGATTGCTTTGGTGTAATCTTCAATTGCCGTTTTGTATTCTTTCTCTTGAAAAGCGAAGAACGCACGATTGTAGTATGCTTTGGAGTGGCTCGCATTCAATTCAACTGTCTTTTTGTAATCAGCAATTGCTCCATCTTTATCTTTCAATGCTTGTTTGGCTTCACCACGCTTAAAATACGTTTCTGCATCTTCTCTTAAAGAGATTGCTTTGTCGAAATCACTGATAGATTCTGCGTATCTATCTAGCGTAAAATAAGTCAATCCTCTGTTGTAGAATGCTTTTTCAAACGCTTCATTCATTTTGATTGCTTCAGAAAAATTGGTGATTGCCTCTTCGTATTTTTTTACTCCGAAGGCCTCTACTCCACTGTTGTAAAATTTATCAGCTGCCGTTTCTGTACTATCCAGAATGATAGCTTTGACAATTGTATCTTCTTGTGCGATTGCTCCGTTAGCAGAGAAGAAAATTGACGCACAAAAAAGAATTTGTTTTGTTAAATTCATTGCTTATTAGTTGATTTAGTTTCAATTTTGCTCTAAAGTACAAAATTCAGTCCAAACATAGAATCGTAAACATAAAAAAAGAACCTACTCCTAGGAATAAATTCTTTCGTTATTTGTTGCTGCTAGGTATTACTTTGCTGTACACATTGACCAGTAATATCCGAATGGGGAGTCTTCTACTGAGAATACACCTATTCCAATTTTTGTACTTTCTGGGTTGAACATAATTTCGTAATGCCCTGGACTATTGAACCATTGTTGATACGTCAAGTAAGGTGATTCATTCCCTGCTGCGATATTCTCCCCATTCACAAAAGATTTGGTGTAGAATTTCTTTATTCGATCAAAAGTCCCTCCTACTTTAACGAGTTTACCATTCTTTCTATCATAGGTAGAATGATTGAAATAGTTTTGCGTTCCTAAATCATACGCATGGTAACGACTTGCTTTTGCCATATCTTCTTCCCACTCTAGCGGAACGAGTCCTTTCTTTTTTCTTTCTGCATTGATGTAACCGAGCAATTCTTGTTCTCCACTAACACTTGCCGATTGAACTATTTCGTTACCGTTTGGCATACCGAAGAACATCTTTGTAGTATTTGATGAATTAAAAACATCTACGATTTCATTTTTTTCAACCTCCAGATTTAAGGCGATTTCTTCTTCATAAAATTCATGATTCATTTCTGACAACCTTGTTTTAAGTCTTTCACTGAAAGCAAATTCATTGTTTTCAGAAAGAACAGAAATTAATGCAACAGCATCTTCATTGAGTTCACCTTTTACATGTAACCATTGAACTTTGTTTTGTAATTCTTCATCTTTTAATTCTTCAAACTGAACGGCGTAACCGATTGCTTTTCTCAAGTGTAAATATTCTCCACGACTATTTCTTGCATTTTCTGCTTTATATTTATAGACAATAGCTGCGAAATAATAGGATGCTGATTGATTGGGCAAATAATCAATGTAGCGCTTTGCAACAGTTAAGCATTTTTTCTTATCTTTTTTGTACAGTTTTTCTAGTCTGTTGTAGAATAAATCACTTGCGGACGCACTGAAAACGATTAGTAAAACGATTAAGGTGGAGAGTATCTTTTTCATATTTCTGATTTATTATATAATAAAGATGTGGAAAAAGGTTACAGAAGGAGGGGGAATCATTGATTTTAATAGGCCGATATGCAATCTCGAACCAGCGATCAGTTTGTTATTCTCGGACTAGCTTCGGGAAAAGGCCTAGTTTTAAAGCACTAAAATTTAGATTAAAAACAGCTATTAAGAGAGTGTTGATTATTAAACATTCGAAGACGCTGGCTTGTCCCGCTAGAACTCGAACCTAGACTATTCATAAATTTTTCTACTAAATTATAAATTTATTATC
>DQTF01000199.1 GCA_015662935.1 Crocinitomicaceae bacterium
TAACCTTCGGACTCGGAATTCTATTTTTATCTAACATCGTTCTCATCGTAGACAAACCAACCTACTATTTCAGAGATTTTGAATGGGGTTTTATTTTGCACGGACTGGTGGTTTTTATCTACTTCATCCTACTACTCATTAACTTAGTTGTAGAATTTACAAAGAAAAAGAAAAACCGTCCAGTAAGTTCGAGTGAATTACTGGACGATTTTTAATAAATGTTCACAAATAGCTAGAAACATCTGTGCATCCGTGGCTTTAAAAAATCCTACCGACTAAATCGAGAATAGGTCATGACCATTCTGAAACCAATATTCACAGAAGGCTCTGTTCTCCCCTTCCATCTGTCAACACCGTTAATTTCCAATTCTTTTTCGATACTATTCCAACTACCTCCTTTCGTGCCTGGAGTCAATGTTCCATCAGGATTCTGATAGTAAACCATTTCAGCTGCATTTCCGCTCATACAATATAAACCTAAAGGATTCGGGTTGTATGAAGATACCTTTACAGTATAGAGGCCTCCGTCAGCATCTGCATTTCTTTCAGGATTGAAGTTTGCTAAATAACAATCTGTTTCATTAGTAATTGATTCTCCATTAAAACCAAACTTTCTAGAACTTTCTCCTGCTTGGGCAGCAACCTTCCACTCTATCTCTAAAGGTAATCGCAATTTATAGGAATTAGGATATTTTACTTTCGTTTTATACTTTTTTAAAAACTCTTCCGAATACCATTTACAATACAGTTCCGCACCTTTTCTACTAATGGCAACCACTGGGTATTCATTATACGCTGGATGAGAAAAATACGCGCCTTGCATTGGTTGATTGAATCCGCCGGGATATTCTGTTGTCCATAAAGTTTGATTAGGTTGAGCGATTAGAAACTCATCCTTTCTATCTTGAATCAATAAGTCAAACAAAAAGGTGCGGTATTCTAAATTTGTCACCTCTGTCTGTTGAACAAAGTAACCTTGCACTGAAGTTGTTTCGTATTCTCCACTTGGGATGTAAGTGAAACCGAAATTTTTCCCGCTAAATTTCAATAGTCGCTTCAACATCTTCGCTTTCTGTTTATTGTTTGCTTTCACTTCGGTTTCCGTTAATTTTGGAAAGCGATAAGGTTCATCAAAAAAGCGCTGCACATTTCTTATTTGCTTCTCAATATTTGCAACTAATTCTTTTTCAGGTAGTTCTTTCACGTTATCTTCAATAACAGTTAACTCAACCTTGTTTGAATCCTCAGCTTTTTGTTCTTCAATAATTTCTATGTAATAGTCTTGAATTACTTTTTCAGTCTCTTCAATTGCTTTAATAGAATCATTATTGCCCTCTAAAATCACTGTTGAGATTTTGACGTTTTTTTCGAGTTCATTCTCATTTGAACTTCCATAAATTACTGCTGTAACAGCCAATACACTTAATATCGTAATCATACCAATTAATTTTAAGTTAATAGAATGAGCAAGTTTTCCTCCCGCTTTTCCAATCGAATTAACAGACTGGGTAAACTGCTCCTTTGTTTCTTCTAAAGAAAGTTGCACAGGTTCATTCTTGACTAGATTGAATAAATCATTCAATTTGTTTTCATTGTTAACCATTTGTTTCCTCCTTTTTTGTTATTGCTTCATAGTTCAGAATCTCAACTAACTTCTCCCTTCCTCTTTTTAATCGTTGTTTAACAGCAGGTTCAGATGCATCTTGAATGGTCGCAATTTCTTTAATAGAGAATCCGGAAATCTCGTAGAGAATAATTGCTTCTTTCTGTACCTCAGGTAGTTTTGATAAAGCTTGATGCAAGTAGTATACTTCTGTAGAATACGCTGTGCTATCACCTTTATCTTCGAGATTGTAATTGTCTGATTCTGAAATAGAATACTCTTTCTTCTTCTTGTGATGGTTTGCTAAAACTCTAACACTTATCGTGAATAAAAATGACAGAAAAGTTGTTTCAGATCTCAAGGTGTCTAACTTATGAAACGCAACCATCAACGTTTCATTTATTAAGTCCTTGTAATCCATTCTTCCATAAACTCTTGCCCTGCAGAAGCGCTCAAACCTATCATGAATAGGTTCGTACAGTCGAAGGAATCTATCTTGTTTTTCTTTGCTCATTAATAACACTTTTGTGTTCTAATTGGTAAGTGTCTCCAAATTGAATATGGTTACATCGTAAAGAAAATAAAATTCCGTGATTCTATTTTTTTTTATTAGCTTTAATCTATAATTTAAAACCAATCACTTATGTTAGAAGGAGCACTCATTGGATTAATCGTTGCAGTTGTTGTAATGCTATTCAAAAAAAACAAACAAAAAAAAGCTTTAGCTGAAATTAATAATTCAGACACGTTGGATACTCCAAGTTATTCAGCATTCTTCCACCACTCACCGGAATCAATATTTAAAGGTAAAGGATTTAAGTTTTTTGATACTAACGGAGTTGGTTATATCAGTGGGAATAATTTTAATTATAAAACAAAGAAAGATACGCTCACTTTTGATTTAGCAACTTGCGGAGTTGAATATGCAGGAAAGAAAAAGAAATTGGATTGGGTATCAATCGAAGATAACGGGGTAAAACATTATTTCACTTCCTTTCAACAAGGAGCATTTAAGCTGAATGATTCTGAAATGGATAATTTCATTGAGAAATTACAACAATTAAAACCTGAAGCAAATTTAGAAATTGTCTAGCTTATTTTCTGCTAAATACATTGTACTTAATGATACTAAAGATAGCACGAAAACCATCTTTCCAACCAATCTTCTTGCCTTCTTCATAAGTTCGACCATAGTAAGAAATACCTACTTCATAAATACGGATTTTTGGTACACGCGAAAGTTTTGCAGTTATTTCTGGCTCAAACCCAAAGCGTTGCTCTTTTAGATTTAATGATTTAGCAATATCAGAACGTATCATCTTATAACAGGTCTCCATATCTGTTAAATTCAAGTTAGTAAAGATGTTGGACAATTTTGTCAAGAATTTATTACCTATTGAATGCCAGAAAAACAGAATCCTGTGAGGGCGACCACCAATAAATCGAGATCCATAAACCACATCAGCCTGATCTTCTAAAATTGGCTTAAGCAAATCGTTAAATTCTTCAGGATCATATTCTAAATCAGCATCTTGAATAACTAAGTATTCACCAGTTGCGAGTTCTATTCCTTTATGTAATGCTGCTCCCTTACCTTTGTTTTTCTCTTGATTAAATAATTGAATTTTCATTTCAGGATTGTTCGAGATGTAGTCTTTAATCACCTTATCTGTTCCGTCAGAAGAAAAATCATTTACTATAATCACTTCTTTTTCTATTCCGTTTAAAAGCAACAGTTCCTTGACTTTATTAAGAATAAAATGGATGGTTTTTGCTTCGTTGTAAGCAGGGATAATGATAGATAATTTCTTGATTTCACTTTTCATAAGACAAAGATATAATTTTGATTTTATCTAAACTGTGAGAGTAAATAATTATTGCATAAAGGCATTAAACTAATTTAAGAATAGAAATTTTGCTTAAAATTCATCCTTCAGTGCATTGTGTTAGTCGAAAAACTGATTCCAAATGTTCTGAATAAACTGTTTTAGTTATTAGAATTTTGTATTATTGAACTCAACTAGTAAAAATGAAAACTTTTCTTCTTCTGGTTTCAATTTCTTTGTCTATGAGTCTTAGTGCTCATGAATATTACTTTGCTTTTGCAGAAGTCAGCTATAATAGTATCACAGAAAAAATTGAAATCACACTCTCTACCTCTGCACATGATATTGAGAATGAATTACAAGATGAATTACACTTTGATAATGACCTTGAATCAGCATTGAAGAATGAAAAATTAACATCTGAAATTTCTAGCTACATTCAGCAGCACTTCAAAATTAAAACAAAAGAATTGATTCAGTTTGATTTAATAGGTACACAAGTTCAACTGAATGGTATTGTCAACTTTTATTTTGAATCCGTAAAAACAACAATTACCGATGAAATCGTAGTCGTGTTTGACTTATTAATGTCACGCTTCAAAGAACAACAAAATAAAATATCGTTCAACTTCAGAGGACATATTTACACAAGGCCTTTTTTACAAGACAAACGAACGCAAATCATTTACTTAGATAATAATTAATACATGAAACAGAATTTACTTTTTGCATTACTTCTACCGTTGGCTAGTTTTTCTCAAGAGAATAAATTTGCCCAATTAGATCAGTTGTTGCCTACTCCAAATGAATATCGAAATGCGGCAGGAGCTCCTGGTCACAATTACTATCAGCAAAAAGCCGACTATAAAATAGAGGTTGAGTTAAACGATGAAGAGCAAAAAATAATCGGTTCTGAAACGATAACTTATACAAACAATTCTCCTGATGAATTAACGTACTTGTGGATTCAGCTAGATCAAAACGTTAGAGCGTTAGATTCTGATTCTAAGTTAATAACTATCAGTAAGATGGAGGATTTCCATAGCTTGTCGGATATCAATAAAAGGTTGATTGAATTTGATGGAGGATTTAAAATTCAAGAAGTAACGAATACTTCGGGGAGAGATTTGGAGTATGCAATTAACAAAACGATGTTGCGCATCAATCTCGACAAACCTTTAAGCCCTAATAGTTCTATATCTTTTAAAATTAAATGGTGGTATAATATCAATGACAGAATGAAGATTGGTGGGAGAAGTGGATATGAACATTTTGAAGAAAATGACAACTATCTTTATACGATTGCACAATGGTTTCCGAGAATGTGTGTCTATAGTGACGTTGAGGGTTGGCAAAACAAGCAATTTTTAGGTAGAGGAGAATTTACATTACCTTTTGGTGATTACGATGTTTCTATTACTGTTCCGTCTGACCACGTTGTGGGGGCAACAGGAGAGTTGCAAAATGCAGGTAGCATCCTGAGTACAAAACAGAAGTCAAGACTAAAGAAAGCATTGAATTCTGACACCCCTGTTTTAATCGTCACCCAAGAAGAAGCAGAAGAAGCGGAAAAAAAGAAAGAGAAAGGAACAAAAACTTGGAATTTTAAAGCGAAGAATGTCAGAGATTTTGCTTTTGCATCTTCTAGAAAGTTCATGTGGGATGCACAAGGAGTAAAGATTGGTAACAAAACAGTAATGGCAATGTCGTATTATCCAAAAGAGGGGAATCCACTTTGGGAAAGATATTCTACTAAGCTTGTTGCTCACACCTTGAAATCATACTCAAAGTACACTGTAGATTATCCCTACCCTGTTGCGATATCAGTACACTCTAAATGGATAGGTATGGAATACCCAATGATTTGTTTTAATGGTGGCCGTCCTGATGCTGATGGCACTTATTCTGAAAGAACCAAATACGGCATGTGGGGAGTAATTATTCATGAGGTTGGACATAACTTCTTTCCAATGATTATTAATTCTGACGAACGCCAATGGACATGGATGGATGAAGGCTTAAATACTTTTGTTCAATATTTAACGGAGCAAGAATGGGAACGAGGTTATCCTTCTCGAAGAGGACCTGCCTATCTGATTACCGATTATATGCGAGGAAATAAGGATTACATTTCACCCATTATGACCAATTCAGAATCTATTTGGCAATTTGGCAACAATGCCTACGGAAAACCAGCAACAGCATTAAACATTTTGAGAGAAACAATAATGGGTAGAGAATTATTCGATTATGCTTTTAAGATCTATTGTGAAAGATGGAAATTCAAACACCCATCCCCTGCTGATTTCTTTAGATCTATGGAAGATGCTTCCGCTGTTGATTTAGATTGGTTCTGGAGGTCTTGGTTCTACACAACTGACCATGTGGACATAAGTCTAGATGCAGTGAATTGGTCAGCATTAGACAGTCAGAATCCAGTAGTAGAGAGAGCGATTAATAAAGCTAACGATGAAAGGAGTCCTGAATTTATTGGAGACGCAAGAAATCGTGAATCAATAAAGGAAACAGTAAATGAGCGTGACGATAATATCGACGATCATTATGCGAAGGCAAATCCTTATGAAGTGAGCAATGAAGATAAAGAACAATATGAAAAGTTTAAATCGAAATTAAGCGAAGAAGAATTAGCATTACTAAATGCAAATAAGCAATTCTATGAATTAAAATTCTCCAACATTGGAGGAATTCCAATGCCAATCATTCTCCAGTTTACCTTTGAAGATGAGTCTAAAGAGGTGGTTCGTATTCCTGCAGAGATATGGAGAAGGCATGAAGAGAAAGTTTCTAAAGTCTTTATTTTTGATCAGAAAGTGAAGTCTATTGCATTGGACCCTTTCTTAGAGACCGCAGATACAGACGTTAATAATAACAGCTGGCCACAAAAGCAAGCTCCAACAAAATTTGATTTATTTAAGAATAAAAATAAAGGCGGTGGTCAGCACCATTAAAAATTCAAATACTTAGCGATGAAGTCTAATCGAATACTCGAACTCGATGCGCTTAGAGGAATTGCTGCTCTTTTGGTCGTCTTTTTTCATTACACCATTCATCGAGAAGAGTCAACATTAGGTTTTAAGCTAGGAACGACTGGCGTAGATTTGTTTTTTATCATTAGTGGTTTTGTTATCCTAATGAGTTTATCAAGAATAAAGTCAGCCAAGCACTTTGTGTTTAATCGATTAGTACGACTCTACCCTGCTTACTGGGCTGCCGTTACAATAACTTTTCTTGTATCAAATTACATTGATTTTGGGGTTAATTCAGATATCTACTTACAGAAAAACTTTATCGACTACTTCATCAATTTGACAATGTTCCAAATGTATTTTGAAGTTGGCGATATTGATGGTCCATATTGGACTTTAGTTTTAGAAATGCTGTTCTACATTCTTATGCTTATTCTTTTACTAACACGCCAATTAAAGAATATTCAACTGTACGGTTTTCTCCTTATAATAGGAACTGTTGCTTTAAATTTAGGAATTAGAAACTCCAATTTAATTCAAGTTATCTTTTTCTATTTACCTGTATTACAATTCATTCCTCTCTTTTTTGCAGGGACATTATTTTACCAACTTTACACAAAACAAGGAAAACAAAAACGAATATACTTTCTTATAGGAGTAACCTTCTTAGTACAATTGTTTTTATTTAAAACAACTGGACGCTCGTTTCTCTTCATCAGTCAGTTAGAATATACAGCAATGATTTCAATCTATTACTTGTTATTCTTTCTGTTTATTCACGGTAAGCTAAAATTTATCGTTAATCGATTGACACTTTTTTTAGGAGGAATATCTTACTCCCTGTATTTAATACATCAAATGATCTCTATTAAAATAGTTATTCCCTATTTGATTTTAAACTATGGGTTTTCTTTCTGGACAGCTTCACTGTGCTTTGCACTTCCTTTATCAATTATTCTTGCTTATTTGATTACATCACTAGTAGAGAAACCTATTGGTAAGTATTTAAAGAAAAAATTCATTCTCCTATTCATTGAATGTGATAACAGTAAAAGAAACACATGGCTACTCAGTAGTTCTATACTTTTAACCATTATTGCTCTTATAGTGCTGAAGCCTATTTTTCTTTCGTCTTCAAGATTCAATATTCCTGATCCTAAAACAATTTCAGTTGATTTGTTTATGAAAGAAAAAAATAAATCAATATTTTCATTATCGATGAATGATACGTTATCCTATGTAAATTCATGGCAGAATACATTAATTGAGAAAAATGACTCAAGTGCCAATGTCTTGACAACTAAAAATGATCTTTATGGCATCACTTTTAAAACAGATAATCTACCAGAGTTTAAGTCTAGTAAAACACATTTTTACTTCCACTGCAAAACCAATCAATTGAACACAACAGACAGTCTTTTTTACTTAGTTATTGAGTTAAAACAAGATCAAAAACAAATGATGCTCCTGAAAGTTGTAGAGGTATCATCTAGTTTTATTCAGAATAAATGGAGTGACTTCTACCTTGAATGCGAACTTCCAAAAATAACGAGTGACGATTATAATTTCAGTTTATATATTTTGAACTCCCAAAGAAGAGAAATGCTGACAGAAGAATTTGAATTCTTTCTAACAAAACTAAATAAATAATAGAATCACCTTTCTTTCATGGAGATGTAGTGCTCAAATTTATCCTGGATAAAAGTTATTAAATCCATTTCAGACGCTGTCTTTAAGAAGGTCTCGTCCATGTTTAAGAAGGCGACAAACTCTTCAAACTCTTCTTCTGTAAGATTCACAATGTCGTATGCGACATAAGTTCTAAGTAACTCTTGAACAATTCTGTTTTGATTATCTTGATGCTCCCATTTCGCAACTCTTCTTTTAGATTTCTCTTTCTTAGAAAAAGCTTGATACAATGCTGTTATTGGGCTTTGAAGTACTTCTATTCCAGTTACCATTCTGGTTTCACGCATTGCTAAAGCAGATCGCTCTTCTTTTATCTGTGATAAAGATTTGATTGGCTTTACTACAACCTCTTCCACTTCTTGCGTCTTGCCTTCTATGAAAAATGTTCTTTTGTGTTGACAGTTATCATCTGCAGATGCTGTTAGATTAATAACTGGATACCCTTTACAAGAAAGAGAAAGAGAATCACCTGACGCTACAAAAACGGAAAAGGATCCATCTGGCTGTCCAAACACACCTCGTCCAGTAGTTCTATTAATAACCATCAGATTATAAAAAGACTGAGGTCTTAATGTATCAATCACTTTTCCTGTAAAAAGAACACGAGGACATTCTTGCGCGTTTACTTTTAAAACAGATAATAAAATAATACTTGAAAGTAGAATTCTTCTCATTAAAGCCAAATTTACAAAAAATAGTACCATGATAAGCCGCTCCAATACTTAACATTTGTTAATTCAGTTTGATTACATTTGTAAATTACAAATGTAACCTTTACATCTCTGATACAAAGCAATATTTGAGGTTATATATCAGAAAATAAACCTTAATTTTACACCATGAAACGAGTTGTTGTTGGTCTTTCCGGAGGAGTTGACTCAAGTGTCACTGCACTACTGCTAAAACAGCAGGGCTACGAAGTTATTGGCATGTTTATGAGAAACTGGCACGATGAGAGTGTTACACTTTCAGACGACTGCCCATGGATAGATGATTCTAATGACGCTTTACTTATTGCACAGCAATTAGATATTCCTTTTCAGGTAATTGATCTAAGCAAAGAATACAAAGAACGCATTGTTGATTATATGTTTGATGAATACAAGAATGGGAAAACACCAAACCCAGACGTGCTTTGCAATAGAGAGATCAAGTTTGATGTATTCTTAAGAGCTGCAATGGAACTGAATGCCGACTACGTCGCAACTGGTCATTACTGCAGAAAGATTGAGCATGAAGACGGTTCATTTGGACTGCTTACTGGATTAGACCCGAACA
>DQTF01000253.1 GCA_015662935.1 Crocinitomicaceae bacterium
GCAAGAGTTAAAATATTTGCAACACTAGCAGAAACATACCGAATCCCTAAACACATCACCAAGCTAAAAGATGGTGTTCGTGTAGAATTCTTTTCTGAGAGTGGAGAAGTTATTTCTCAACTAACCTCATTATACGGAGAAGTAAATTTTGAATCAGGCTTAATCGTCGTAAAAGACTCTGTTATTCTACGCAACTTTGAGCAAAAACAACAAATGGAAACAGAAGAATTACACTGGAATCAAAAGGACAGCACAATTTATACCAACAAGAATGTAATCATTCGCAAAGATGGGCAAGGAATAATTGGACGAGGAAAAGGATTGCAAACAACACAATCTTTTGACAAGTATAAAATAGAAAAGCCTGTTGGGAAAATGGACTTCTAATGCATTCTTTCATTAACTTTACCCTTTCTAAAACTGAAAAATGAAAACATACAATAAAATAATGCTTAAATTCTGGTTGGCAACAGCCATTGTTATCTTAATCGGTGTAACTTATATGGGATTTACAGAAGGATTTAAAAAATGGGGCTTCTATTACGTTGTTGCTGGTATTGCTTTTCTTTCCTACTTCATGCGTAAAATGATGATGAAACGTCAAGAGAAACATGAAGAATTTCTAGCCAATCAGAAAAAAGAAAACGAATAGCTTATTCATTTTCAAAACGTTAATTTTAATTAAGGAAAAGTGAATCCTTCCATTTTTTTTTGTGTCGTCGAATGCTATTAATTAGTTTTGAGAGAATATATCAAACTAAATTGTAACTATTCTTTGCTTTAAATGGTCTTACTATAAATGAAGCTATCATACACCTTCATACTCTTTTTCTTTATTACAATAGGGAATTCCCTCTATGGTCAACACCTTGTACAAGGAACAATTTCAGATGAAAATGGCATTCCAATCCCATCTGCTAAGGTTTTTGTTAAGAATTCTGTAGAGCTAAGAACAATTGCTGACCTTAATGGTCATTACGAAATGATGCTGTATCAAGGGGAATACTTTCTTGTTGTGAAAGCTTCTGGTTATACTATTAAAGAAGGATATGTGACTGTCAAAGAGAAGGAAGAACGTGTAGATTTTTCTTTAACACCGATTAAAATTCAAGACATTGATGACATGAAAGTCAGTGCCAAAAAATCCAATCCTGGCCGAGAAATCATGTTAAAGGTTGTAGAAAGAAGAGATGAAATTAGCCCTTGGAGCTATCCTCATTCCGTTAATGGCTACACAAAAGCTACAGAAAAAATTAAGCGCAAGGAAGAAAAGGAAGATTCTAAAAAGAAAAAAAGAAAGCAAAAAAAAGAGGAAATTTCCGACCCTACAGGTATTGATGATCCATTTGCATTAAGGCGTGAAGAAAATAAAAAACTAGCCAATGACATGGTGCTTTTAGAGGTTGATTTTACCAAACATTTTGGAGGAAGAAACAAAATCAAAGAAATTAGAAATGCATATGAATTAAGAGGAAGTAAAGACAATAACTTGTATTACACGACCACTGTTAAGTCTAATTTCAACTTCTTTCAAAACCTCATTCATCTTGACGATTTGCATCAAACACCTGTCAGTTCTCCTATTTCTATTCCAGGCATTCTCTCTTATAAATACAGATTAGAAGCACAATACGAAGAAGATGGGCGCAAGATTAATAAGATTAAAATCATCCCTAGAAATATTGCCACAACTACACTAGAAGGATACATCTATGTCATCGATTCTTTATGGCTAATTCAAAAACTAGAATTAACAATGGAGAAAGGAAACCTTCTTATCTATGATTATTTCACCATCACTCAGACTTATAACCATCCAGGTGATAGCATTTGTATTCTAACAGAACAGCATTTAAAATATGGAGTTAAATACAACAAAGAAACCTCTACCTGCAACACCTTTACCACATTTAAAGATTACAATTTTCATCCAAATTTTCCAGCAAAATACTTTAACAATGAACTTTCTGTTACGGAAGAAGAGGCTTATGATAAAGATTCTACTTTCTGGAAAGAGAAAAGAGGAGCTTCTCTAACTACTGACGAAATCAAATACATATCCGTAAAAGATAGTACCTATGAATCTGAACACAGAAAAGAATATTTAGACTCTATCGACAAAGTATTTAATAAGGTAACCGCATTAAAAGTCCTTTGGTGGGGAATTGACCACAGAAATAGAGAGAAGAAAACGCAATGGACCATCAATTCTCTTGCAGCATTCTTTCGACCTATCTACATTGCCGGACCAAGAATAGCACCTGGTTTTTTCTTTTTTAAAAAGTGGAAAAACGAACACACATTAGACACCTATACTGAAGCATCAATTGGTTTTTTAAACAGCGATGTCAAAGGTGTTACATGGTGGCGATATCGTTACGACCCTTTTCATTTTGGAACTGTTAACTTTAGCTTTACCCATTCATTTGATGTCATTCGTGATTACGACGCAATTACACAAATTTACAAGCGAGATAATTTTATAGAGACTACGGACTTAACAATTGGACATTATTACGAATTGCTCAATGGGCTTTATTTGCAACTTGATTTTAGCATGTCAGAAAGAAGAAGTCTAGATGGATATCGTTTTCTCAATACAGACAACATTCTCCCCAACAATGATCCAACGGAATTCGAAACCTATCAAGCATTTATCGGTGAAGCAACCTTAGAGTTTACTCCTGGTCAAAAATACATGCGAGAAGCAAAACGAAAAGTTGTTTTAGGTTCTAAGTGGCCCACTTTCTATCTGTACTATGAAAAAGGATTTCCAGATATTTTTGGGAGTGATGTTAACCACGATTATGCTGCCGTAGGAGTCCGACAATCTTTCAAAATTGGAACGATAGGAACTTCAAGTTATCATTTAAAAACAGGAAAATTCTTGAATACAAAATCGTTGAAAGTAGCAGATGAAAAGTACCAACGAAGAAGCGATCCTTTTTGGTTCTCCAATCCTCTTTATTCTTTCCAAGGACTCGATTCTACCTTGCCTACTAGAAAGATATACTATGAAGCGCACTTTGTCCACCACGATAACGGCTCTATTCTCAACAAAATCCCCTTCATGAAAAAGACGAGGATTGGATTGGTCGTTGGAGCAGGTTCTTTATACATCCCTGAATACGATTGGTTACATTATGAAGTCCTTGCGGGTTTAGAACGTAATTTCAAATTAACCAAAAGACGACTTAGAATTGGTTTATACGGAGTTCTTTCTGGTGGAAACAAGATTGTTCCAA
>DQTF01000019.1 GCA_015662935.1 Crocinitomicaceae bacterium
ATTTCAAGAACAATGAAAAAGAAAAAGGTTTTTTCATATCTCCTAATTTTGAATCTATTGCCGACAGCTTAATATCAGAAGGAGAAAGACGTTTTGAACTAAAAGTATCAACACCTAATGCAATTTCTGCAGAGGAATGTTCACGCATCTATTTTAAAAAGATAAAACTCAATGTTTCTCCTGAAGTAATTGGTAATAGTAACTTTGGTTCTTCTAGGCCTTTGCAAAAAAGCATTGGGATTTTTATTCTATTGTTGAGTTTTGTTCTCTTAGTTGATTGCCTGATTTTACAAAAGTCGCAGCGACAAATAAAAGAATAAATAAAGCTGACACCTCTAAGCTAGAAAAACTGAGATTGGTTAGCCCGCAAACAAACATAATTAACAGAAGACCTATCGCTTGTTTATTAAAATTCTTTTTAGAGGCAAGAATGATAAGAAAGGTAATCGTAATTAAGAGAATCAATATCCCAACCAAACCGTATTCTAAAAATACAAAGGCATATTCATTATCTATCGATCCTCCGACCAATTCTCGCATATTATTCACCTTTCCTTGCCCAAAAACAAAGCTAGACTCGTTCACTTTTAACACCTGACTAATAACATCAAACCTGTTCAGTAAAGAATGAGATTGAAATGCGGATCCATCAAATAGGCTAGAAAGATTGTTTAGTTTTAAGTTGACAATTAACAACAAAGTAATTGCAGAAGTTGTCAAAAATATGAAAACATACTTCTTTCCTTTCTTTAGAAATTTAAAAAGTAATAGAGCCATCATCGCGATAGCAAAAGCAATAAAAGCAGTTCTAGATTGAGTCATTAAGACTAAAAGTCCTGCTATTGCAACAAGTATATATTTATTCTTCTCATTACTTATAAAATAATAGAATCCGAACAAAGCGAGGATAAGTCCGTTCGAGTTTGGATTAGTGGTGACTCCAAAAATTCGACCATCTAGGTATGAATTATTTAAAGCATCCACCATTTGTTGATTGGGAGCATATAATTCTAAGATAAAATTCCATTCTAGTAATTGCAAAGCGTTGATACTAACAAATCCAATAAAACAATAGAATAAGAGCTTGTTAAACAATTCAAAGTGATGACTTAACAAATAAAACACAGACCATCCAACAGTAAATGTTTTAAGAATGCGAATACCCCACAATAATTCTTGAATAGAAACGCCATCCGCCAAGTAATTACTCATCAAACTTGAGCATACTGATAGTATTACAATGACAAAACTCCATTTAAACGCTTGTTTTTTTCCAAAAAGAAAAAATGTTCCAATAAACGCAAAAGGAAATATCACATTGTCAATGGAAATGAAATTAATTGGCGGAAGAATCAGCGCATTAATCAAAACAAGACCAATATAGAAAGACAATATGATACTCCAAATTTTATGCATTGAACAAGATTTTGATTTGATGAACAAGATTTTTTAGTGATTGCTTTCTGGAGAAAATGGTCGCGTTAAATTCAACTAATGGAGATTCTTTTAGTTCTTTAATTGCTGTCAAAATATCTTCCTTGTCGTTCATAACCCATCTGTAATTTGGGTAATTTTCTAATTCTCGTTTTATTACACCAGTATGAGGTTCACCTTGAGTGATTACTAGAATTTTTTTATTTAATGCTAGGTAATCGTATAATTTTGTTGTTGATTCAAACGGAACATCTATCGTGAAAACTACACCTATTTCTGCTAGTAATAATTCTTTATACATTTCCTTTTGAGAAAGCATCCCCAACTGTATAAAACGGTTACCTTGTAGAAACGCATGTGGATAATTTTGAGGCACTCCAGCATGAGCAAGTGAATAATCAGAAGCTTGAATTCCATCAAAGAAATCTGTTGGTTCCCAGTAAAAACGACCTGCATAGAACAAATCATACTTCAACTTATCGGTTTTTTCTTTAGGAATAATTCGCTCATCAAAACCGTTTGGAATAACCTGTCGGTTAAGCTTTAAACCATTGCCAATGTATTCATGGCAGGCGTCATTGACTGTTATAACAAGATCAGCTTGTTGTAGGTTTTTATTTTCGAACCAAATTTTGATGCCTTTTTTTAATCCTTTATCATTATGACGAGGATTGTAACTATATGGGTCTCTAAAATCAAAAATAACCTTCAACCCCTTCTTTTTTAGGTATTTACCCAGTGAGAAATGAAAAAATGGCCCTCCAGTAAAAAGAACAAAATCATACTCTTCGATAGGAGTCGACTTAAAATACTTTAGTAAATCTTTTCTCCAAGTTAGACCTTCATCCTTGATTAGAAAAGACCAAAAACTTTTTGAATTATTGGCAACAACTGTTCTTTTATAAGGTTTATCAGAATTATCAAGAGGAGTTGCGGTGACAACATCCAAACTCATCCCATCAAACTGATTGATTTCTTCTGCCCAATAAGTTGGTCGAAGCGCACCTACATTTTTATCTGGAGAAAAGGAATATGCGATTAAGAGTCCTTTCATTTTTGGAACGCTTTAATGAGGTTTGAAAGGATATATTCTGTATTGAAGTTATTCTTAACGAACTCAATTCCTTCGCTGTTAGGTTTTAGAATTTCTTTATCTAGTTTATCTGAAAGTTCTGTTAAAGCTCCTATAATTTCAGCTGTGTTTTTTGCGTGTAAACAATGGTTCAAAGGTTCGCTATACACAACTTGCTTTCCTCGATAAAGCGACTCTAAAACGAAACCTGACAATCCATCGTGTTCCAAAAAACGAATGGTACAATGGCATTGTTCGAATAGTTCATCCATATTCTCTACCCACCCCAAACATTTCAAATTCTTGGGAAGGTTTTCACTTCGATCCGTGCCAACTATGGTAAAATCTACATTTGGTAATTGCTTTGCTGCCTGCATAACTTCCTTCCAACCATAATATTCTTCTCTACCCTTGCTTATGTAAGAAAGAACTTGCAAGCGCTTATTCTCAGGAAAAGACTCTTTTTTTGCTTCTTTAAAATTGAAGAAATTTAAAATTTCTGCGTTTACATTTACTTCTTTTAATTCTTGTTGAATCCAATTCACCTCACAATAATGCTCCGCTTGAGTGATGAATAACTGATTGGGTTGTTTATTATTTTTAGCTTTCAAAACATCCGTCCCCACCCAGGTAATCATCAATTTCTTTTTCATTTTGAGTGCCAATTCAAAAACTTTGCTGGTCCCCAATGTTCCATTGATAGAATAAACAACATCGACTCTTGGAATTAAAAATAGTGCTTTGATTCTATCCCATTTATTGTAATAGGTATTTAAGAAGTAGTATTTATTGGACGTGTCGAATTCTTCTAGATCTTTTTTTAATTTCTCGGCAAAGAATGGCAGTCCTACAATTAATACTTTCATTTACGTTCTATTTAATTCCATTTTCTTTAAAAATAGTCACTATTTCTTGAACCTCTGCACTTGAAATTGAGTGATTACTGTTAATCGGAATATTTAAAATTCTCGACGCAACAAACTCACCTTCTGGACACATTCCGGTGTTATAACCATAACGAAACGATCCTTTTGGATGTACGACATCATTGAACCATTCCCCAAAAAGAAAACCTTGTGCCAATGCTTGTTTTTTGATAGATTCAATGGTGTCATTTGAGATGCTTTCTTTGAATAAAATCGGAAATCTTGCTAAAACTGTATCGTTAATTTTATAATGCTCAATATCTTCGAATTCAAACAAAACAGAAGCTAAATTATTTTGTATCAATCTTTTCTTGTCGTTAATTGCTTCAATCTTTTTCAATTGGTTGTAACCTAGGTTAGAAAGAAGAGGATTTAGTTTTACTGGATAGTCCTTTGGAAGAGTTCCATTCACTTCATCCTCGGACGTCTGATACACCCACTTAAATAACCTCAAAAAACGAAATCCATTTGTATAGAAAAAAGAAGTACGCTTACTAAAACACAGGTTCATAACTCCTAAAGTCGCAATCATTTTGAACGCACTTTTGAAAGGTGTTTTATGCAGTGGGGCGTATTCATTCTTAATTGATTGTACTAAGTTTTTATTCTTAACTAAAAGAATACCTCCTAACCCAGTTGTGACAGGTTTAGAGTACTCTAAACTAAAGAATGCGGCATCACCAATAGTTCCACATAGTCGGTTTTCCGATACAGAGCCAAATGTGTGTGCTCCATCTTCAATGATAATTACTTTTGGGAACTTGCTTTTAATTTCTAGTATTGAAACTGCTATCAAACCAAAATTATGAGGGATGATTAGCACTTTCGTATTCTCATTAATAGCGGAGAATAATAATTGCTGATCAATGTTGAGTGTTTTACGATTAATATCGACGTATTTTATTTTACAGTCTGCAAATTTAACAGCGTTAGTAAGAACAACACATGTATAACCTGCAACAATAACTTCATCTTTCGAATTTAACTTAAGCGATTTTAGCACAGAATAAACGGCCATTCTTCCAGCACCAAATAAAAAAACTTGTTCCTCAGAAATAGAGAAAAATTGACTGATTTTTTGAATGAACCTTCGATGATTCTTTCTTGATTGAAAAAATAGCATTTGAAACAAAGAGAGTAAATAACCCCCTTTGGACAATGAGTTAGATTTGAAATTAAACTTCATTCAATCTCTTTTATTTTTTTTGCTGGTGTTCCACCATACAAAGCAGATCTTTCTATTCTCCCTTTCACAACAGAATTTGATGCAATCACAACATTATCTTCTATGATGGTACCTGGAAGTATCGTGCATTGTACACCTATAAAAACATTATTTCCAATAAAAATATCACCGTCTAAATAATTCTCTGCATACAATTTACTTTTTCCCGTAACACTGTTGGAGTGGCAAATAAAAGTACAAAAAGGACCGATTGCTACATCATCTCCAATTGTAACTTTGTTATTGTCAATAAGCAGATAACCAAATGGGGCAATATGAGATTTTTTTCCGATAGTGAAGCTACCTTTGTCTTTAGTGTATATACTTATCTGTTTATACAGAACACTTGATTCTCCAATTGTAATACTTTTGGGGAATGTTAAATCGACAGATTTATGAACAAAAGAATTCTTCGACAAGTTGATGCCTCTCGTCTTAGAATAGATAATATTCAATCTCCGTTTAACTCTATCAATCAATCTCATTTTTAGCTAATTTATTATTGGCGCTCTTAGCATAAGAAAACACTTTAAAGATAAGAAAAACTAAATAAACAGACATTGTTAGACTTAAAACCCAAAGTGTCGTTTGAACATTCGATTTAAAAAAGTAGGAAGGGATAACAATCGAAAGAATCATTAGCGATGATCCGAATATTGCTAATTTAAAAAATGATGCTTGTCTTCTTAAAATCACAGGTAGTGAAGTTATCGGAGAACTTATGAAATTTAACATAAACCAAGGAGTCATAATTTCAGCATACACCCCTGCCCCTCTCCAACTTTCTCCAAAAACGAATGCAAAAATATCTTCGGCAAAAAAGAAGAGAATAGTAAACGGTACTATTGACAGTAAGACCAATGTTTTTACCGCTTGCTTCATAATGGGCAAAACATCCTCATTGTTATTTATTTTTTCGGCACATTTTTGGAAAAACACTTGTCCCAATGCTACCCCAACTAAAATTAGCGGCATTCTCAACATTCTGAAGGATAAATCATACAATCCAAAGTCTTCTTTTGAAAAAATTTGAAGGAGTAAAATTGCAACGAGTAAATCACGGCTTAGATCCATTAAAACATGCGGCAAATTAACCTTAGGGAATTCTTTATATTCTTTTGCTAACAGATAATTTCTAGGAGAATTAGAACTAACATTGTGTTCTTTCTTTGCTCTGAAAAAGTTGCGCACAAACCAAAAAGTAGAAACGACTGCTCCAGCTACCATACCAATGATAAGTCCTGCTGATCCAAAACCTAACCACCCCAAGCCAATTTTTGACAAACTAGCAACTAAAGAGTTCGTAACTCTTGTATAGCTAATCGTTTCAAAAATTTTATTCTTAATCGCCCAATAAGTCCCCAAATTATTAATTGCTGTAAACAATACGCCAATTGGAATTAACAGATAAAATATTTTTGCATCAATTTTAATAGACATTCCAAATGGAATAAGTACCGCAAGAGCAGCAATACCAACAACAATCAACGCCATTCTCAATGCTAAACGGTACAGTCGGAAAGAATGCGAGTCATTTTTAATAATAGGTAATGCAAGTTCGTAACGCATGGTTGCAAAAGCTGCAATAATCGCCACTATTCTTATAAAAAGTCCCAACTCTGCTCCTTCTTCAGGAGAATAAATGCGTGTGATTATAGGAGAGAAAATATACCCTAAAAATTGAGCCATCACTGTCCCTGACATCAGCACCGCAATGTTCTTGACAAACTCAGATTTAAGATTTATTTTTTTAAACATTTGAGTTATTTGGTAACAGAATAACGAAGATACTACGCTTTTAATATATACTCCAAATAGGTTTTCATACCGTCATCGAAACGAACTGGATGATTATAACTTAAAAGTTTAGTGGTGTTAGATATATCAGCTAAAGAATCTCGGACATCTCCCGGTCTATCAGGCCCATTAATAATGGTTGTTGCCTTGTTGAATTTCCCTTTCTCGGTTAAACCAACTTTAATTGCACCAATCACTCCGTTTAAAGACAGAAATTCTCCGCAAGCAACATTGAATGCCTTTCCATAAGCCTCTTTATTCTCCACTGACAAACCTAAAACATTTGCTTGAACAGCATTCATGACATAGGTAAAATCACGTGTTTGTTCTCCATCTCCGTTAATGGTGATCTGTTCACCATTCAACATTTTATCAATAAATTTTGGAATTGCCGCTGCATAAACACCATTCGGATCTTGCTTCGGTCCAAAAACATTGAAATAACGCAAACCAACTGTTTCTAGTTGATGTAACTTGTGGTAAACCTTTGCATATTCTTCATTCAGTTGCTTGGTAACGGCATAGGGAGAAAGTAAATCTCCCTCCTCTCCTATTCTTTTGGGAGAATTGGCACTGTTGCCATATACCGAAGATGAACTTGCATAAACAAAACGTTTGATTCCTTTTTCATTCGCAGCATGCAACATATTTAAGAATCCCGTTGCATTAACGGCATGTGTATTATGAGGTAAAGCAATTGATCGAGGAACTGAACCCAACGCAGCTTGATGACTGACAACATCAATCCCATTCATTGCGTTTAAGCAAACATCAAAATCAGTAATATCACCATTGATGAATGTGAATAATTCATTGTTTTCAAATTCTTCAAGGTTAGACCATCTTCCTGTTGCGAGATTATCCAACACACTTACTCGGATGTCATTCTCCAGTAAGAATCCTACTAGATTTGAGCCAATAAAACCAGCTCCGCCAGTAACAAGGACATGTTTCCCTTGCAAACGATTGACTGCTTCATTCAATTCTTTATTTTGCATAATTCACTGCTCTTTTCTCACGAATCAAGGTAACTTTAACCTGTCCTGGGTAAGTCATTTCCGTTTGAATTCTTTGCGATATTTCGAAAGACAATTCATCTGCTCTTGCATCCGAAATTTTCTCACTTTCAACCAATACTCTTAATTCTCTACCTGCTTGAATTGCATAAGCTGTACTAACACCATCGTATCCTAACGCTAAGCTTTCTAAATCTTTCAATCGTTTGATATAAGATTCTACAACCTCTCTTCTAGCTCCTGGTCGAGCACCAGAAATCGCATCACACACCTGAACAATTGGAGCAATTAATGATTTCATTTCAACTTCATCGTGGTGGGCACCAATTGCATTACATACATCTGGTTTCTCTCCGAATTTTTCTGCCAGTTTCATCCCCAAAACTGCGTGTGGTAATTCTGGTTCCTCATCTGGAACTTTACCTATATCGTGTAACAGTCCAGCTCTTTTTGCCACTTTAACATTCAAGCCAAGTTCAGCAGCCATGATTGCACAAAGGTTGGCTACTTCTCTAGAATGCTGCAATAAATTCTGCCCATAAGAAGAACGATATTTCATTCTTCCTACCATTCTTACAAGCTCTGCATTCAGTCCATGTATACCTAAATCAATGCAAGTTCTTCTACCTGTTTCAGCGATTTCTTCGTTCAATTGCTTTTTCGTTTTAGCCACCACTTCTTCAATTCTTGCAGGGTGAATACGTCCATCTGAAACTAATTGGTGCAATGCCAAACGAGCAATCTCTCTTCTAATAGGATCAAAGCATGAAAGGATTATTGCTTCTGGAGTATCATCTACAACAATCTCTACACCTGTTGCTGCTTCCAATGCACGAATATTACGTCCTTCTCGACCGATAATTCTACCTTTTACTTCATCAGATTCAATGTTAAAAACAGAAACAGAATTTTCAACGGCTTGCTCAGTTGCAACACGTTGTATTGTTTGAACCACAATTTTTCTCGCTTCACGATTTGCATTCAGCTTCGCTTCTTCTGTTATCTCATTGATGTGTGCCATTGCGCTGGTTCTTGCTTCGTCTTTCAATGCTTCTACTAAACCAGATTTTGCATCTTCAGAAGACATTCCACTAATTTTGGATAATTCCGCAACAATTTTTTGATGTTGCTTATCTAAGTCAGTATGTTTTACTTTGTATGCTTCCACTTTACTTTCTAATGATTTTTGTTCATTATCAATTTGCTTGCCTTTACGATTTACATCCTCAATTTTCTTAGAAAGAGATTGTTCTTTATTACGCACTCTATCTTCAGTAGATTGTAACTTTCGTTCTCTGTCCTTGATTTTCTTTTCGTGCTCTTCTTTCAATTTCAAGAAACGTTCTTTCGCTTGTAGAACCTTATTTTTCTTGATTGTTTCGCCTTCTTTTTCGGCATCTTTGACTATTTTTTCAGTCCTTTTCTTAAGCATTACTGCTTGAATAACAAAAGCCACAATCGCTCCGATCACTGCTCCAATTACTCCAAATATTACATTCATAGTTTCACTATTTTAAATAAAAAATTCCCACCACACACGTTAATCGCATGAATTGATGAGAAGCTCAAAACTATATTTTAGGACTATTACTTATGCTTCCATATCATTCGCAAGGGATTGCAGGTCTTCTTCGATTTTCTTTAGAATTTCACCACTTTTATCCTCACTTGATTTACCACTACCTTCTTTCGATGCGAGTTGCAACGCCGTCATAGCTAATAAATCTTGCATATCTTTTACCGCATAGTTGTCTTGCAACATTTTTATTGCTTTGTTGATATCCGCTGCAGCCTGCATCACTTTATCCTTTTCTGCTTCATCAACAGAGAGAGGGTAAGATCTACCAGCAACCACTACTTTAACCGACAACTTTGCCATATTTTATTTTTTTAACTGTCCTATACAGTAATCTATTTCCTTCACCAATCCATCAATTTGCTCTTCGGTAATCATTGTACCTTCAGAACGTGAGATGACTTGTTCACTAAAGTCATTTTCATTGTTTTTTGTCTCTTCCAATTCAACTTCAAGAGAATTTAGCTTGCTTTTTTGAACTTCCAATTGAGATTTTAATTCTTCCACCTCATTTTTAAGTTCTTTATTTTCAGCTTTCTCTGTCAATAATTGTTCTTTCACAAGAGAAAACTTCTCTCGGATAGATACAATCAATGTTTGAATTTGGTCTGACATAAAAACGACTTTGATTACAAAAATAGCATAGTATTGGTGAACGACAAGATTTTTTATTGAATAAATTTGGGGTTTAGTTTTTCTTTGAGATGTTTTACACTGAGAACCACAGAGAAGACGCAGAGGTTCACAAAGGACAAGGTTACTTGAAAGATTGTTGGAGTTCTATTTTTTTCTGAAACGGAAATTAAAGGTCAAGAAAATATTCTACATTACTAAATGTATATAAAGTTAGCGTAGATTAAAGTAAACTAAGAACATCCACACGTCTCTACCCTAAATTGAGTATCGTCTCATCATTCAAAATTTATTGGTTCAATTCTTGTCCTTATTGGAATATAAATTATTTTTGACCTATGACTAAATCTATTTTGACTTTTTTATTCTCTATTGCACTGATTGCATTGTCTTTTTCTCAGAATAAAAGCAAATACGATTATCATCCTCCTTTAAAAATTCCGTTGATTCTATCTTCCAATTTTGGAGAATTAAGACCGAATCATTTTCACATGGGGTTGGATTTCAAAACCAATAATAGAATAGGATATCGTTTGTATTCGATTGAAGAAGGTTTTGTTTCCAGAATCAAGGTGTCTCCTTACGGTTATGGCAAGGTTGTCTATATCGATCATCCGAATGGGATGACGAGCGTGTATGCTCATTGCAGTGAATTTAAAGGACAACTTGATTCTTTAGTGAATATCACTCAGCAAAATGAGCAGAATTATGCCGTTGAAATTTTCCCCAAGAAGAATGAAATCCGAGTTACAAAAGGACAAGTGATTGCATTATCGGGAAACTCTGGAGGTTCAACTGCTCCTCACCTACATTTTGAAATTAGAGATACAAAAACAGAACATGCGCTGAATCCGTTGGTGTTTGGATTTGACATAGCCGACCATAAAAAACCTGAAATTCGTGGATTAAAAGTTTACGGAGTGACCAAAGACGGATACCAATTTCACAAAAAAGCAATCAAGAAAACAGCTTCTCGAGGAAAAACAAATTATTACATTTCTGGAAGTACGATAAGTATTCCCGCTGATTACTTGTCTAAATCGGGAGGCATCGGCTTTTCCTTTGATGTGATTGATAGATTTGATGGAGCAGGAAATCAATGCGGATTGTACGGTAGTATTTTAATCGTAGATGGAGATACTCTTTTTGGGCAACAAACGGATAGAGTTCCTTTTGAATCTTCTAGGTATGTTAATTCTCATAAAGATTTTCAAGAATATGCGCATTTGAGAAGAAAGTATCATAAGACTTTTAAAACGAGAGAAAATCCATTGCCTATTTACACCAAAGAAGGACTTGGTATTTTTAAAAAGGGGCAACCTGGAGGGGCATACAAAGTGAAATACATTGCATATGATGCTGCTGGCAATCAATCCGTTTTGCAATTTACCTTAGTTATTCTCGCAGGGAAAATCAACAGTAAAGATGCAATTGCAACTGATTCTACCTTCATGCAACCTTCTAAAACGATGCGCGTTTCAAAAGGAAATACAGAAGTTGATTTCGGTAGAGCTACCACTTATGAACCTTTGAAAATCAATTCTGAAAAAATTAATCGTAAAGTTGGGGATGCTGCGGTTCCAGTTCAGAATGTCTATAAAATTAAGATTAAAAAAGAGGTTGAGCAAGATGGTAAACACTATTTGGATATTACAACAGCTAAAGGGAGACATCGTTCTATCAATGTTCAATACGACGATGATTTATTGATTTTCGAACCGAAGTATTTTGGAACTTACTTGTTGAGAAGAGATACGGTTGGTCCTGTTGTTACACCTTCTAACTTCACCAACGGAACAACAAGCTTAAATGGAACAAAACTCAAGTGGACAATCAAGGATAAAGAAACAGGCATCAATGATTATGACTTGTTTATAAATGGAGAATGGGTCTTATTAGAATACGATGGAAAAAAACGGATGATTACGTATACCCGAGACTCAAAATTTATTGGTAAAAAAGAATTGATGCTCAAAGTGACCGATGATTGCGGAAACGTGAGTGTTTGGACAAGGAGTTTGGTTTTTAAATAGTAGAGGGAGTTAAACGTATTCTACCTCTTTTTTAACAACGAACAACCATTTTCAAAATTAATTTCAAGACTGTAATTCTTTTCAAATTGGCGATAATCTTTTGAGAAGATGTAATAATATTCAGCAGTTGATGACGGATGCAACTCTTTGGAATATTCTTCTAAATCGATCATTTCGTATTCTTTGGTGACAGAACTGTAAAAAAAGAATGAAGGATTAAACATCCAATCTGTTGCCAGTGACATGTCTTTATCTTTCTGATTAGAAATATAATCCAAAACTGATAATGTATTTTCATCGTACGCCCATTCTCTTACATTTTTTATAGCTAGGTTCAATCCAATTTGTAAAACAAAAACAACTGCAAACAACATTGAGGAGATTTTGAGCCCTTTGGAATTCCATTTTTCGATTATTCGTTCTAGTAAAGGTAAAATAGAAAGGATAAAAAGAGGGAAATAAAACAGAGCAGTTCTTCCCTCAAAGAAAGGTGTTCCAAGAATAAAATGCTGTGCAAAATTGATGGTGATTG
This sequence comes from Crocinitomicaceae bacterium, assembly GCA_015662935.1. GTDB lineage: Bacteria > Bacteroidota > Bacteroidia > Flavobacteriales_D > Crocinitomicaceae > UBA4466. Next base: position 12,245 of record DQTF01000019.1, read on the forward strand.
TCAACCATAAAATGAGGTTTAGAAAGACGATGGGTTGCTGAATGGTTGCTGGTTTATTTTGAGCCTTAAAAATTGTTCTTCCCACCAAAATAACATTGGACACAAACAGAGTAATAATGATCCAAAAAAGTAATTCTATTAACTGGAAAAACAACACTTTTGACCCATACAAACTATTTCTTAAAAGAGGGATTACCGTATTGGTTATAAAACCATCCGAGTGCCAATATTGAAATTGATTCGTGCTTTGCATTCTTATAATTGGTTGTAGAATAAGAAGAAAATAGACCGCACTTAAAAGCAAAATAAAGAGAATTCCTTTTATAGCAACTTGCTTGTTTTCTTTCTTCAGAATAAAAAACCACAACATGCTAACACAAATCATTGCGGCCATAAAAGGCAACAGCGTAAAATTAGCATAAGATGCGATGAAAGAGAAAATCACTGCTCTATACAAATACGAAGAAGTATTCTGCTTAAAAGCAAGAAGTAAATAATAGACAGAAAGACTAAGAAAAGCTAATGACATTCCATAACCTCTGCTAAGACTAAAAAAGTCTAACAAATATGGATTCAAAATAAATAGCAATGCTGTTGTAAGAATAAAAAATGATTGCTTCCCGATTATTTCTTTTGTGATTTTGAAAGTAGCAAAGCAATACAAAGCAAAAGAAAGCACATTCGGAGTTCTTGCAGTGAAAGCACTGACATCAAATAGATTCACAAATACTTTAGTCAGCAATGTGTTGAGTAGATGATTGTTTGGCGATGGTGAAGAATAAGAAATGATTTGCCATAAACTCTGCTCTTTTGCCATGATGACGGTCGCGACTTCATCATGTGTAATTGGAATGGTGAATGCTTTAAGTAGAATAAAAACAAACAAGCAGGTGTATATTAGGTATAGGATGATTTTCTCAATTTTAAGGCCTATAAATGGTTTTGTGCTGTTCATTTTGATTAATAAAAGTACAATAAAGAATTTCTATTACCTGATAAAAACTTAGTAAAAATATGTTGACTCATTAATTGCCGTTTTTCATTCAAAGAGTTATAAGTATAATCACAAATCAAGTGATTTCACCTCAGTAAGATGAACTACACACCAAAAACATCGTATTTATACGCTATTTTGAAATATTTTTGACTAAAACCTTGGTTTTTTTTTGATTTTTCAACTTCACAGAGGATTTAAAAACCGAATCATGAAATTCAATCTCTTTTCCATCTTACAATCTAAATTGTTTGCTATAAATTCAATTTTTATTAGTAATTTGAGTGGTGAAGAGGTACTAATGGATTTGCAATATAATTCCGGACAATGAGTTATATTGCAAATCAATGATGAGTTAACTCTTTTTAATCAGCCATTAGAGAAATGAAAACATACCAATTATTTAGATATCTCAGAAATTATATCACAATTCTTATATTCCTGAGCAATTGTGGAATTCTCTATTCGCAAACAATAGATTCAATAGGTATAACTATATTTTTTAATCTACAGAATAGAGCTCAAATTACTGATTCTAGTAGAGACTCCATTTTTAAACTAGTCGGCAAGAATGAAAAATTACAAGATACATATTACTACTCCGATGCCCGATTTAAACTTCAAATTGGAAAGTTTGATGAAGCTATGCAAATCGCAAATGACAGAAACTCAAATTTACCAAATTATTTCTCAGAATACTACAAAGCAAAATATTATAATATCATTGGTTCCGTGTATGCTAATAAACAAGACATCAAGAAGGCAATTGTTTTTTTTCGGCAAAGCACTTCGTTCCGCTATATACTCGCCAACATGGCACGAAAGATTATTTAGAAGAAAAAGAATTGGTGTTTCTTTTGTAAATTTCTCTTTGAATATGGATCACATTATAGATGTGAAAGGTATGCAAGAATTGGACAATGCTGCTGGTTCTTACCTCAATAAGTTTGGAAATATAATTAGTGTGGCTGATTGGGCATATTTCCCTTTAGGGAATATCTTTAATGGAAGAAATCATTTTTCTCATAAATCTGTAGTTACAGCACTGGGTGTTAATGAAAACCTAGTTCCTGCCGATGGAAGTTATACACTTGATATGAAAAGTTTAGGGCTGATGTATGAGAACTATTCTGATTTAACCAGCACGCCACCGATAAAATCTAACCACTACGGCTACCCCAACCTTGGTCGCCCAGTTGATCATTTTTCTGTGACACCCTTTGAAGCTATTTACGTGGATAATACTATTGACCCTCATATTAAACTAGAAGAAGCTAATGCTGTCGACCGGCAAATATTAACTGACTTTATTAAAAACGAAGTTGAACCCTGGTATTTAAGTTTACAAAATGATACATTAGGCGCTCAAGCGCACCCTAATTATTTGTATAAATCGAATAGAATTGCAAAGTACAACATTGTAGTCGGTCATTTAGTTACCCCTAAAACAGACCCTGGTGATTACGTAGTTGCACCCAATGCTGATTTGCAATTAAAAGCAGGGCAAGCCATCGACTTATTTGTTGGAACCACAATACTAGAGGGGAGTCGTGCGACTTTAACTATCGAGTATCTACCCTGTCCAGGGGGTGCTAAAATGCAGCAAAAAAAATCCACCGCATCCGTAACTGAAAAAAATGAGGCGGAAAGAATAGATTTAAACAAAGAAAAATTCATCAAAAAATCTGAAATAAGAATCTTCCCCAACCCCTCCAACGGCTCCTTTACCATAGCTAACATGCAAGATATACCCTTTGATTATTTTGAAATCTACGATTTTAATGGTAAATTAGTCTTAAAACAGGAACAAATAGGTCGTGCACGGTATGAATGTAAAAATTGTTTGACAAAAGGTCTCTACATTTTACACCTATATAGTGACGGAGTTTTGAAGCAACAAAAAATTAGTATCCCATGAAATTAACTGTTACATTCTCGTGTATAGCACTCCTACTCTTCTCATGTACCAAATTTGGAAAAAACATCTTTGTCTCAGGTAGGGTTATTAACCCAGTTACCAACAAAGGGATACCAGACATAGAGGTTGATTTACTAAAAACTTCAGAAACTTTTTCTCTGAGTTCTGGTTTTAAAAGTGTAAAAAGTGTTTATACGGACGAAAACGGCCGGTTTGAGATTAATCATCTTGGAGGAACGAAATCATATACAGTTGCAGTTAGAACACCTGCTTCTTTTCAACAACTTGGTTGGGCAACAGAATCGGGGTATAATTTACAAAATTTAGGAGTGAAAATTGGTAAAAGGATTAATGTTGATTATCATGCTCTGCCTTATGGGAAATTGAAAACCAATATTTATAATATCACTTGCGAAGGCGGAAGTGATTCAATTACAATTGATTTTGAATATCGTATTGATAAAAATGCTATCTCTTTTGGAACTACTATCAAAACGGGATGCTTTAATATGGAGGGTACACCTACAAGTGAAGTTCCAATGGGGTATTATGACATAATATGGACTGTAACCAAACCAAGTTCAGGTACAAACACTTTTACGGGAGAGGTTTTTGTGCCAGAAAATGGCATAGGAGAATTTACAATTAACTATTGAAAACTAACATTTACAACATCTCTTGTGAGGGGACTAGTGACCTCCTTTATTTGGAAAGAAATTATCGCCTAACAATGAATAATTCTGTTTATTCCCCTGTTACAATTTCGGATTGTTACAATGCTGCAGGAACTCCTGCAAGGGTTCCAATGGGGTATTATGACATAACATGGACTGTAACCAAGCCAAGTTCAGGTACAAACACTTTTACGGGAAAGGTTTTTGTACCAGGAAATGACATTGGAGAATTTACAATTAACTATTGAAAGCAATCGTTTATATAGCATTCATACTTTCTCTTTTGTCTTGCAAAGAAAAGTACCACGTTTCAGGACGTGTTTACAACCCCGTAACCAACGAAGGTTGGATGTGATATAAAAAGTTGGGCACTGAGTTAAGATACCATTGTATAAATTAACTTAGTAAAATATGTCAAGATGAAAAGTGAAGCTTTGAAAAACAAACGGTAGTGCTGTTAAATTTACAGCAAGTTTTAAGCTCAACGCTATAAAACTAGGCGAAGAAAAACAGAATGTTGCACAAGCAGCACGAGAACTAGGAGTTAAAGCTTCATTAATTCATCGTTGGAAGCGAGAACAACAAGAGTTTTCGCATAATAGCTTTCCTGGTCATGGCAGAGTAAAAATGACAGATGAACAACGGGAAATCGCTAAATTAAAAAAGGATCTTCGCGAAGCGAAGATGGAAACTGAGATATTAAAAAACTGATTCCCCCAAAACTTACCAGTGCGTAAATAATTTACGTTGCTGACATTGGACTTGCAATATAATTCTGGACACTGAGTTAAGTCACCCTGCATCTTTGTGATTGACATATTCAATTCTCTTAATATCCTATCACATCGATATTTACCTGCATCTAAAAATTCTATCTATCTTTACTTTTGAATTAATTATTTGAACGATTAACCTATGTTTCTAAAGAAATACAAAATAACATATAAACTGTATAATTTCTTCAAGAAGAATGAATTGAGTCACAATCTACCGTTTTATGAAAAGTACGGTTTAAAAAAGAAGTATTACTCTTCCGTTTCTAGTCTTGATTTTCAAGGGGTTGATTCTCCATTGAATCTGCTTGACAAAAATAATTCACGAGAAGAATTGCCGAAGCATTCTGAGTTTAATTTAGTGGACGAGCGTTTTAAAGAATCACTGCTAAGTTGGTCGGATAATGGCTATGCAATATTAGATAACTTCTTCGAGAATGATGAAATTGATTCGTTTAATAAAGAAATAGACGATTTGTTGGATTCAAAAAAGGCAAAATTCAATGCAGCAAACAAAATAATGTTTGCCATTCATTCTTCAGAGAAATTAAAAAATGCGGGGAATAATGAGCAAATAATGCGTATTCTTAACTTGCTAATGGGTAAAAAAATTTCGCTGTTTCAGAGCATTAATTTTATAGAAGGTAGCCAGCAAAGAACGCATTCTGATTCTATTCACATGACTACTTTTCCTTATGGGAATTTGATTGCGATTTGGGTTGCGCTAGAAGACATTGATGAGAATTGTGGTCCTTTGCATTACTATCCAGGCTCTCATAAGTTACCTTATATTATGAATGATGATTATGAGAATGTCGGTACAAAATATAAGTTAGGCAACAAATCATATAGCGCATACGAAGATCAGGTAGAGAAAGTGCTTTCTGAAACAGACCTACACAAAAAAACTTTCACAGCTAAGAAAGGTGATGTTTTGATATGGCATGCAAATCTTTTGCACGGTGGCAATAAAGTAATTGAGGAAGGAAGTACAAGAAAAAGTATGGTGTTTCATTATTATACCGATGATGCTATTTGCTATCACGAAATAACGCAACGACCAACGTTGAAACCTAAAAAAATTCTAGCCTAATATTCCAATAACTTCCCTAATTCAAACTCTACTTTATCCGCATTTGGCAATAAAGCAGCTTCTAAATCAGAATTCAATGG
>DQTF01000103.1 GCA_015662935.1 Crocinitomicaceae bacterium
AATCTTCTTGTTTCTCAAAATAGTGGAGACTCTTTTTGAAGCAAATTAGCCCTGATTCGACTTTACCTGTAAGTATGGCATACTTTCCATATCCATTTAATCCAATCGCCATTGCAAAATCATTCTTTTTCCTTTTACCAAACTCAATGAGATCAATCGAAATAATCTTCAATGAATCAACGTTGTTCTCTCGATAATAATCTATTAAAACAGCTCCTTTTTCTGCTTGACGATAAATATCATTTTCAATTAGAAAAGATTCGTATTTCGTTTGCCCATAAAGAAGAGTAGGGAGAATAAAAATCAAGAAAGGGATAAAATGTTTTACGATCATTGTGTAGAATTTCACTTTACTAATTTAATAAAAAAATACATTGCAGAGCTTATCAACAATGTGTACTTTTGTTTTCAAATAAAACTAGTTAATTATGTCAAACGCACTTTTTAAAGTTCCTGCAGCAGTTAACGAACCGGTTAAGTCATACGCACCAGGTTCTGAAGAGTTAAACTCTCTTCTTGCTCAATATAAGAAAATGTACAACCAAGATCCAATTGATGTGCCGATGCACATTGGTGGAAAAGAGGTTAGAACATCTACTAAAAAACCAATGTCTCCTCCACACGACCACCAAAAAGTGTTGGGTCATTTTAATTTAGGAGACGCCAGTCATGTCAACCAAGCAATTGATGCTGCGATGGCTGCTCGTGATGAGTGGGCAAACTTACCTTGGGAGCAAAGAGCTTCTATCTTTTTAAGAGCTGCTGATTTGTTGGCAGGCCCTTTTAGAGACAGAATCAATGCTTCAACAATGTTGGCACAATCTAAGAATGTAATGCAAGCTGAAATTGATGCTGCTTGTGAGTTGATTGATTTTTTCAAGTTCAATGTACAATATATGACAGAGATTTATTCTCAACAACCAGATTCTCTGCCAGGAATGTGGAACCGTTTAGAATATAGAGCGTTAGAAGGTTTTGTTTTTGCAATTACTCCATTTAACTTTACTTCAATCTGTGCAAATTTATGCGCAGCTCCTGCAATGATGGGAAATGTTGTGGTATGGAAACCTGCTGAAACACAAATGTATTCTGCACAAGTACTAATGGAGTTATTTGAAGCTGCAGGAGTTCCTCCAGGAGTTATCAATTTGATTTCTGTTGATGGTCCTGTTGCGGGAGACGTCGTATTTAAACACAAAGATTTTGGTGGACTAAATTTCACTGGTTCTACAGGTGTTTTTAGACATTTATGGAAGGAAATGGGAGAAAACATTGCCAATTACAGAAGTTACCCAAGAATAGTTGGAGAAACAGGTGGTAAAGATTTCATCATGGTGCACAAATCAGCTGAAGCTTTATCTGTTGCAACTGCATGTGTTAGAGGTTCATTTGAATTTCAAGGGCAAAAATGTTCTGCTTCTTCAAGGGCTTATATTCCTTCTAACTTATGGGAGGACGTTAAGAAGAACATCATTTCTCAAGTAAATTCTTTCACGATGGGTTCTCCTGAAGATCCTTCTAACTTTATGAATGCAGTTATTGATGAACGTTCTTTTGATAAAATTGCTGGATACATTGATTACATAAAAGAACAAGATGATGCTGAAATTATCGTAGGAGGTAATTACGATAAATCGAAAGGTTATTTTATTGATGCTACGGTTGTTGTAACGACTAATCCAAAATTCAGAACAATTTGTGAAGAAATTTTCGGTCCTGTTCTTACCATTCTGGTTTATGACGAGAATGATTACGAAGCAACATTAGATTTAGTAGATTCAACTTCTGAGTATGCATTGACTGGTGCAATTATGTCCAACGACAGATATGCAATCAACCTTGCTATGAAGAAGTTAGAGAATGCTGCTGGTAACTTCTACATCAATGACAAACCAACTGGAGCTGTTGTAGGACAACAACCATTTGGCGGAGCAAGAGGTTCAGGCACGAATGATAAAGCAGGCGCACCAATGAACTTGTTAAGATGGGTTTCTGCAAGAACAATTAAAGAAACATTTATTCCAGCAACTGATTATAGATATCCATTTTTAGGATAGAGGAAATAAAAGAAAAAAGGGATCTAAATTTAGGTCCCTTTTTTATATACAATTTCAAAAAAAACTAAATCTCTTTCAAAGATTGCAAAATTCCATTTGCCTCTTTTTCATAATCATTTTTCATTGATTTTAAGGTCCAAGCCATTATCGTGTAGAGATTATCTTCTCCAACGTAATAACCAGTCCAATAGCTGATTGGATCGACAACCCCATCAATCGTAGCATCAAAAGCAAACAAACGCGCATCCATTCCATTAATTTTAGTTTTCATGACTTTTGATTGATTGCTAATCGACAAGTTTTCTCCAAAACCCGAAATCTGTATATCAGCATATTCATCAATTAACTCTTTGCTAGGATCAAAAGCATTCAATGATTTTAAAATGTCAATAAAACTTTGTTTGTCTTCATCAATCACAATAACATATTTCTCAGAATAAATATTGTTATATTGAAGTGAAGCTACGTCGTTTAAGCTTGTGGTTACAGTTAAGTCTTCTGGAATATTAACAGAATATTGATCATTTACTGTTTTTTCTAAAGAATTATCCAATATTGCATCGTCTAAATCCTCTAATTCCTCAATAGTATCCATTAATTCTTGAGTTGTCACTGAACTAGGTTCTTGATTACAAGACAGTAGAGATATAGCAATTCCTACCGCAAAAAATGTTGTTTGTAATCTTTTCATAAGTGTCAATTAAGTATATTTTGGTTCAAGATAGCAATTATTTCAAACACTTGAAATAATCAAAAGGCTCATGACAGTCATTGCATTGGTACAAAGACTTACAAGCTGTACTGCCAAATTGGCTTATCAATTTCGTATTTTTAGAAGAGCATCTTGGACAAGGAACAACTACTTGTTTAGCAAAAAGAACACTTTTATCAGGTTCATCTTCTGGAGGAGCGATGCCATATTCTCGGAGCTTAACTCTTGCATTTTCTGTGAGCCAATCTGTTGTCCATGCAGGAGAGAATTTCATCTTCACTTCTACCTTTTCAAATTTATTCTCTCGCAATTTTGATTTGATATCTGCAATAAAAACATCTGTTGCAGGGCAGCCACTATAGGTAGAGGTGATTTCGACTACAACCTCATCATTGCTAACAGTAACTGATCTTACTACTCCTAAATCAACAATGGAAATTACAGGAATCTCCGGATCCGGAACTTCTTCCAATAATTTCCATATATTTTCTTCAGTTGTCACTTACAACGGTTTTACCACTTTGCATCTGGATATGCTTTTTGCAGATACTGCATTTCGCATAACAAATGACCTAAATATTCAGAATGTACAGCATTTCGACTTCCTTTGTGCATAAATACGTTTTCAGGAAGCGTTAATTTTGCTCTCGAAAGAACAGTATTAATTGTCTCTTGCCATAAAGGTTTAATACTACTTAAATCAATCGCAACACCTTCTGAAACAAGATTCAAGTCGTCGTCATTCATCTCAAACAGATCATCCGAATAGCCCCACAATTCGTTCAATGATTTTTGCACTTTATTTTTGCTCTCTTCTGTGCCGTCACCTAGTCTAATTATCCATTCTGAAGAATGACGAAGATGGTAAGTCACTTCTTTTAATGATTTTTCCGCAAAAGCCGCCAATGTTGAATCTTTACTTTCTTTCAATTTTGTGTAAAAATGAAAATTAAAAGCATCAACTAATAATCCTCGAACAATCGTATCACCAAAGTGACCATTAGGACGCTCTGACAAAAGAGTATTGTAAAATGCACGTTCGTTTCTTCCAAACGCAACAGAATCTTCCGTTTCACCATTGCCTTTCAACTCAGCAATGTATGAATACAACATGCGTGACTGACCGAATAAATCCAATGAGATATTAGTAAGCGCAATATCTTCTTCTAAAATAGGTCCGTTACTACACCATTCCGCCAGCCTTTGACCAAGCACTAGGCTAGAATCACCAACTCGAAGGCAATAATTAATTAAAGCGTCTTTATTTTCCATAATTGATTAAATATTTTTTGCTCCTTCTGGCATTACATAATGTGTCGCATGACGGTAAATTTTATCATTTGATGGCTCAAAAAATGACCCATCTTCTTCCGGTACAGATGCAACAATATCTTCATGTTTTGCTACCCAAATACACGTCCCTTCCTGTCGACGTGTATACATATCTCTTGCGTTTTGTAAGGCCATTTCTTTGCCCATAGCATGAACGCTACCAACATGTTTGTGTGCCAATCCTGGTTTACTTTGTATGAAAACCTCCCAAATATCTCCTTGATTATCCATAGTCTTAATTTATTAGTGTCGTTGTTAATTGTTTTTTTTTGCGTAAGCAATTGCTGCTTCTCTTACCCAAGTACCTTCTTCGTGAGCTTTTATATGATGGTTAATTCGCTGATCGTTGCAAGGTCCGTTTCCTTTTACAACCTGCCAGAATTCATCCCAGTCCATTTTTCCAAAATCATAACTCCCTTTTTCTTCGTTCCATTTTAAATCTGGATCTGGAATGGTCAGACCAATAATCTCAGCTTGTTGCACAGTTTTATCTATAAATCGCTGTCTTAATTCATCATTAGACTCCACTTTTATTCCCCATTTCATCGCATCACCACTCCTTGCAGAGTCAGCGTCATGAGGTCCAAACATCATAATAGATGGCCACCAAAAACGATTCAATGCATCTTGGGCCATTTCTTTCTGCTCAGCCGTACCAAATGCCATTTGCGACATGATTTCATATCCTTGGCGTTGATGAAAGCTCTCTTCTTTGCAAATTCTAACCATTGCTCTGGAATAAGGACCATAAGAAGTTTTTTGCAACGAAACTTGATTGACAATTGCCGCTCCATCTACCAACCAACCAACAGCTCCCATGTCGGCCCATGTTAAAGTTGGATAATTGAAAATGCTCGAATACTTCGCTTTTCTGGTTTGAAGTTCGTGTATATATTCGTCTCTGCTTTTTCCTAAAGTTTCCGCAGCAGAATATAAATATTGTCCATGACCCGCTTCATCTTGAATTTTAGCTAGCAAAATAACTTTTGCTCTAAGACTTGGTGCTCTCGTTATCCAATTACCTTCAGGTTGCATTCCAATTATCTCAGAATGTGCATGCTGAGACATTTGTCGTTGCAAATGCTTTCGATATCCATCAGGCATCCAGTCTTTGGGTTCAATTTTAACGTTGTTTTTTATTTTCTCAAGAAATTTATCTAAATCCGACATAGTAAATTCGTGTTTTATTTATCGACGCAAGATACGATATTTTAGTTTATTAAATGCTGATAATTGTCATGTTGTTGGAAGGAGCGGAATAGGCGAGTGTAAAATCACTATACGAAATCTTCAAATCTCTAATTTTTCATCTCCTTAATAATCCGATAAAAGTTTTAATTTTGTAAACAGAAATAAACAAACAAGAATAATGAATTTTCACAATCTCGCGGTTAAAAACATTCAAAAAGAATCCAGTGATGCTGTTTCTATCACTTTTGACGTACCAGCAGAATATAAAAAGAACTTCTTTTTTGAAGCTGGACAATACCTAACGTTAGAAACGGAAATTAACGGAGAAAAAGTAAGAAGAGCTTACTCTATTTGGAAAGCTCCTTTCGAAAATGAAATTTCGGTTCTTGTCAAAAAAATTGAAAATGGAAAGTTTTCAACTTATGCGAACAATGATTTAACTGCAGGTGCTCGAATGAGTGTTGCAACGCCAATGGGTAATTTCAAACTAGTAGAGAATGGTAAAACGCTTACTTTATTCTCAGCAGGAAGCGGAATCACTCCAATCATTTCTATCATAAAGCAGCAATTATTTAACGGGCAAGAAAACAATGTGGTGCTTTTCTATGTAAACAGAACCGAGAAAGACATAATTTTCAAAGAAGAGCTAGATAAGTTAGTTGCTACTTTCCCGAATCAATTGACGGTTCATCACCTTTTTACAAGAGAAGAAAGTGCGGACAATCAGTTTTCTGGAAGAATTGACGTTGCAAAATGCAAGGAATTCGTTTCTAATGATGCCCTTAATCTTCAATCTGATAACTTCTACATGTGCGGCCCTGAAGAAATGATTCTAGCGATTAAAGAGTACTTAATGAATAACAAAGTAGATGAGAAAAATATTCACTTTGAGTTATTTTCAACTAAAGCGAGTGATCTCAATGATTTTGAGTCACACATCGATGAAGCAATTGTCAACATTACGATTGATGATGATGAATTTGAATTTGAATATACATTATCTCAATTCGATTCATTACTAGATGCAGGCAATGACAATGGGCTAGATATGCCTTTCTCTTGTAAAGGTGGGGTTTGTTGTACTTGTAAAGCAAAAATAATGGAAGGTTCTGCAGTAATGATAAAAAACTACGCACTTTCTGAAGAGGAAGTTGCAGATGGATATATTTTAACTTGTCAATCACACCCGACTACTGAGAAGTTGGTGATTTCGTTTGATGAGTAAACTTAATGAAGAATGAAAAATTAAGAATTATGGCATTTTTTAAAAAACTATTTGGTAAATCTGACAAAGGGAATTCTGCAAAAGGATTTCATACATTAACAGTGAGTAAAGTTTCCAAAATTGGTGGTGAAACGGTAAAAATTGAATTCGCTATTTCGGAAGATTTGAAGAATGAATTTAAATTCACTCCAGGACAATACATCAACTTTAACATTGACGTGAACGGAAAAAATTACCGTCGATCCTACTCTATTTGCAGTGGACCAAACGAAAACTTGGCAGTTGCTGTTAAGAAAGTCAAAGAAGGTGTCATCTCGACGTGGTTCAACTCTGAAGTACAAGAAGGAACAGAAATTCTCGCATCAAAACCGGAAGGCAATTTTGTGCTTCCTGCCAAC
>DQTF01000017.1 GCA_015662935.1 Crocinitomicaceae bacterium
TGTGGAGAATGCTATTGAGAAATCATACGCTGCTATCAATGAGAATCCGAACAAACGTATTTTCTTAATCAGCCAGATGATTCACAATCCTGATGTCAATGCAGATTTACAAAGCATGGGAGTTCGATTCATTCAAGATACGGATGGTTCTCAACTCATTCCTTGGAATGAGATTACCAAAGAAGACATTGTTATTATTCCCGCATTTGGAACGACCATTGAAACAGAAGCAATTATTCGCTCTAAAGGGTTGGATGTTCAAAAATACAACACAACTTGTCCTTTTGTAGAGAAGGTTTGGAATCGGTCTGCAAAGCTGGGAGAAAGTGACCACACCATTATCATTCATGGCAAGCACAAGCATGAAGAGACGAGAGCAACATTTTCTCATAGCCAAGTTAATTCTCCATCTCTCATTGTTAAAGACATCGAGGAAGCAAAAAATGTAGCCAATTACATATTAGGTAAAACAACCATCGATCAGTTTTTAACTGCTTTTAAAGATAAACTTTCTGAAGGTTTTGATCCAAATACGCATCTTAAAAAAATAGGAGTTGTCAATCAAACAACTATGTTAGCTTCAGAAACGCAAAAAATCGCTGATTTTCTAAAAGAAACAATGGTAACTGCTTTTGACGAAGAACATCTTTCCGAACATTTTGCTGATACGAGAGATACCTTATGCTACGCAACCAATGATAATCAATCTGCAACCTTAGAGTTATTAAAAAGTGAAGCCGACATTGCTATCGTTGTTGGAGGGTACAACAGTAGTAACACCACTCACCTTGTCGAATTACTGGAGCCTAGCTTTAAAACCTTCTTTATTCGCAACGAGGATGAAATCAAATCAAAGAATGAAATTCATGCGTTTGACATACATTCTAAAAGTGTCAAGATTCACGATGATTTCATTCCTCAGAAGGATCAGTTAAAAATCATCATCACTTCTGGAGCATCCTGTCCTGACGCAGTCGTTGATAGAGTTATACAAAAAATTGCGAATTTGCAAGGTGTTCAATTTGATAGTCAAAACTTGCTATAATGGAAAGATTCATTAACATACTAATCATTGATGAAGATGTCAATATTAGAACAAACATTAAGGATATTCTTTCTGGCAGAGGCAATAATGTGCTTACAGTATCTTCAGTTGAAGCAGCAATTCCTGTTATCAAAAGAAAAGAAATTGGCATCTTCATTATCAATATAGAAGATTCAACAGAAGGGCTTCGTTCTATAAAGTCCATTAAAGATAATTCTCTTTTGAGTAACAGTTATATCATCGTTGTTGCCAAAGAAGATGCTACAGGAGTTAAAATTGTAAACGGAATGCATCAAGGAGCAGTTGATTGCATCACATATCCATTAAATGCTAACTTGATTAGAAGTAAAATTGAGGTTTTTAAATCCCTTTATTTCAAGGATAAGAGAATCGGTCAATTATTGAATAACATTTTCCCCACTGCAGTTTTAGAAGAATTTTCTGAAACAGGAAAATTTGCGCCAAAGAAAGTTGAACAAGGAGTTGTACTATTTACAGATTTCGTTGATTTCTCATTGAAGGCAAAATCACTTAAACCGTTGAATCTCATTCAACAATTGGAGAAATATTTCACAAAGTTTGATGAAATTACGCATAAGTATGAATTAGAGAAAATAAAAACCATTGGAGATGCTTATATGGCGTTGGCGGGTGTAACAGAACATCATCCTTACCCAGAGATTAGAGCATGTCTTGCAGCAATAGAAATTAGAAACTATATTCAAACAGAGCAAGAAACAGCTATTGCGATGCAAAGAGATTTTTGGGAGATTCGAATTGGCTTACATATGGGGCCATTAGTTGCAGGAATTATTGGCTCTTCAAAATTTAGCTTTGATGTATGGGGAGATACCGTTAATATTGCCTCTAGAGCAGAAGCAAACACCAAGAATGGCTCCATCACAATTACAAAACCCATTTTTAAAGAAATTGATAGTTATTTCAACACAACTCCACGTGGAGAGATCGATATTCAAAAAAGAGGAGGAAGCATTGAAATGTTCTATCTAAATAGTATCATAGAAAAACATGCAATGTACGGAGAAGGAGGTTTCCCAAGTACTGATTTAAGAATCTTATGTGGACTCTCACCCATCGATTTCAAACATGCGAAAATGCAAATTCTCAATCGTTTAAAGTCATTGCTGCCTGATGATCTGTTGTACCACGATATTCATCATACAATTAATGTCGAAAAAGCAATTATTCGATATGCGAAACTAGAAGGAATTGATAAAGAAAACACGTATCTTCTGAGAACAGCTGCACTTTTTCATGATGCAGGATTTGTCATTCAATTTGAAGACAATGAAGATTTTGGTATTCAAATGGCGAAGTCTTCACTGCCAAAATTTGGTTATTCTGAAGAACAAATTAACGTCATTGCTGGAATGATTAATTCAACAAAAATAAGTCTAGAGCCTAAAAACATATTGGAAGAAATAATGTGCGATGCTGATTTCGATTATTTAGGAAGACCTGACTACAACGTTATTGCTAAAAAATTACGCAAAGAAATGGTTAATTATGGTCAAACAATGTCTGACATAGAATGGGTGAATTATCAACTTGAATTCTTAGAAGACACGCATCAATTCTATACCGAATCAGCAATTAACATTAGAAGACAAGGCAAGCAGCAACGAATTAGAAAATTGAGAATTGAATTGAACAAACTAACTTCTGAAAAAGCAACTAAATGAAAGTTTACACAAAAAAAGGAGATAAAGGAACGACTCAACTAATTGGAGGAACAAGAATTCCTAAAAACTCTTTGAGAATAGAAGCATATGGGACAGTTGATGAATTAAATTCTCACATTGGTCTCATTCGTGACCAAGAAATTAAAGAAGAACACAAAAAGCAATTGATTGAGATTCAAGATCGACTATTCACTTTAGGTTCTCTTCTCGCTGCTGACCCTAACAAGAAGACCATGCAACTTCCAGAACTTAAAAATGAAGACATTGAAAATTTAGAAAATTGGATTGACACAATGGAAGAAGTATTGGAACCGATGAAGAATTTTGTCTTGCCTGGAGGACACACAACCGTCTCTTACACACAAATCGCACGTTGTGTTTGCAGACGTACAGAAAGAGTTGTAACAGAATTAAGCATCGTTGATTCTGCTTCTCCAATTGTACTTGCTTATATCAATCGATTAAGTGATTACTTATTTGTCTTAGGAAGAAAATTTACCAAAGATTTAAACGCAAAAGAACAAGCTTGGAAGCCCAGAATGTAGTTATTTGAATAAAAACGACCAATAAAGTGAAAGTTTTCGATATAAAATTTGCTTTGTATCAAATTAAAATTACTTTTGCGCCAACAATAACAGATTAAATAGAGGTATATGTACTGGACTTTAGAATTAGCATCTTATTTAGAAGATGCACCGTGGCCAGCGGCAAAAGACGAATTGGTTGATTTTGCAATCAGAACTGGAGCTCCTCTTGAGGTGGTTGAAAACCTTCAAGCATTGGAGGACGAAGGAGAAACTTACGACAATATTGAAGAAATTTGGCCGGATTATCCTTCCAGAGAAGACTTCCTCTTTAACGAGGACGAATATTAATTGAACATCCCGGTTAACCCTGGGATTTTTTTTTACTATATTGTCTTATGAATTTTTTAGGACACCTATACTTCTCCAACAACGATACACAATTAATGTATGCCAATATTTTTGGTGACTTCGTCAAAGGAAAAGACCTCTCTCACTATTCTCAACCAATTCAAAACGGAATTATTCTGCATAGAAAAATTGATGATTATATAGATAACCACCCTATTGTAAGAGAACTCATTCATACATTATACAAACCTTTACCCAAAGTTGCTGGCATTGCTGTCGATTTATATTTTGACCATTTACTCGCAAATAACTGGGAGAAGTACTGCAACACTGAGTTAAATGATTTTATTCTCCAATTCGAAAATGCACAAATCGATCGTGCTGAAATGAAAAATGAGGAATTCTGGTCAGTTATAGACAGAATGAAAAAAGGAGAATGGTTGCAACATTCTGCGTCAGAGTATGGACTAAGAAAATCATCCGAAGGTGTCTCACGAATGATTTCATTTCCGAATGTGTTGAATGAAGCACCTATAGTTTATAAAAACAACCAGCAAATAATCGAAAATACATTTCACAGATTTATGGAAGAAGCAGTTCCATTTTTCAAGGATTATTATACAACAACTCTTCGTTAATTTTCAACATTCCTTCTACTTTATTAAAAAAAAGAAGTGACTTTAGAGAAAAAAGGCTAAATTACAGTTAGCAAATCAATAAAAAGCTTTGAAAACTACACGCACATTCTTGAGAATATTGGCATTCCTATTTTTAATAATAGTGAATGGATGCGTAATGGAATCTCCTGAAAAAACGAAATCTTTTAAAAGACCCGATGCAAAAATTGACCTTCCAGAAATACTTCAGAAAGGAAAATTAACTGTTCTTGCAGAAAATAGCACTACCTCATTTTTTTATTATAAAGGAAAAAAAATGGGCTTTGAATATGAGTTACTCAAGCTATTTGCTGATGAAATTGGAGTAGAATTAGAGATAAAAGTAATTAACAACCTCGATAGTCTAATTCCAAAATTAAATAACGGAGAGGGTGATATTATTGCCTGTAATTATACAGTAACAAGAGAAAGATCAAGAATCGTCAATTTTTCTGTTCCATTTATCCAAACACATCAAGTTCTCGTACAAAGAAAGCCTGAGGGATGGGAAAACATGAAAGAGTCTGAATGGAAAAAGAATTTAATTCACTCTCCTAATGAATTGGCGAATAAAGAGGTTCATGTTTGGGTAAACTCGAGTTATTACCAACGTCTTTTGCATCTTCAAGAAGAAATAGGAGACACCATCCTAATTGAAGGCGAAAAAGGAAACGTTGGTGGAGAAGAATTAATAGAGCAAGTTTCGGAAGGGATTATTGACTTGACTGTAACTGAAGATATTGTTGCTAAAGTCAATAAACAGTTTTATAAAAACCTATATACGGATGTGTCGCTTTCTTTCAAGCAAAAAATTGCATTTGGAATGCGGAAATCAAGCTCTTTGTTACAGCACAAATTAGATGATTGGCTCGAAAATTTTATGCAAAAATCAACCTTTAAATACATCAGCAGAAAATACTTCGAGAAAAAACACATGACTAATTCTTCGCATAAAAACTATGTCACACTTAATAAAACTAACATATCTCCTTTTGACAATGCCTTTAAGCGAGCTGAGAAAGAATCTGGTTGGGATTGGAGGTTGATTTCCGCTGTTGCCTACCAGGAGTCTCACTTCAATCCTAACGCTCTATCATTTGGAGGAGCTTATGGAATGATGCAATTCATGCCAAATACAGGTCCTACGTACGGAGTTTATCCAGATTCTCCACCAGAAATTCAAATATTAGGTGGAGGAAGAAAATTAAAGGCAGATGAAAAATATTGGAAAGCTATTCCCGATGATTTTCAACGCAAAAAATTCTCAATGGCATCTTACAACGCTGGTAGGGGACATATATTAGATGCTCAACGATTAGCAAAGAAACATGGGTTAAATCATCTTGTTTGGGATGATAATGTTGAAAAAATGCTGCTAAATTTATCTAAAAAAGAATATTATCAAGACGAAGTTGTTCGACATGGAATGATGAAGACCAAAATCACTTACAATTACGTTAGAGAAGTTACAGAAAGATATATGGAGTGGGTTGCAATTTATCAATGATAGTTTTACTTTTAGACCATCAAACATTTAATTGTCATAGCGGGCCCAACAGCTAGCGGAAAAACTTCCGTTAGTATAGAAATTGCCAAACATTTTAAAACGAGTATTCTTTCTGCTGATTCTCGCCAATTCTATCGTGAAATTAGTATAGGAACAGCGAAACCATCTACAAAAGAACGAGATGGAGTTAACCATTTCTTTATTGATTCTCACCAACTCACAGACGAAGTTTCTTCTGCTCAATATGAGAAAGAAGCGCTAGATATATTAGCAAAGGAATTTATTTCTAAAGATGTTGTTGTGCTAACTGGAGGTTCGGGAATGTTTATAGATGCACTTTGTATTGGTTTAGATTCCATTCCTTCGTCAAAAGAAGTCAGAACAATCATTCAAAAAGAGTTTGATGAGGAGGGACTCTCCCTGCTTCTCTCAGAATTAAAAAGTAAAGATCCAGAATATTATTCTGAGGTTGATCAGCAAAATCCAATGAGAATTATTCGTGCCATTGAAGCAATTAGATTATCTGGAGAAAAATATTCTGAATTAAGAAAAGCTAAACCCGAACCGCGTCCTTTTAATGTTCACAGGTACGTTCTTCAACATGATAGAAAGATATTATATGACAGAATAAACAACAGGGTTGATCAAATGATAAAAAATGGATTAATTGAAGAAGCAAGATCCGTTCAAGACCTCAATCATCTATCCTCCTTAAATACAGTTGGCTACAAAGAGCTGTTTGATTGTTTTGAAAATAAAATTACGTTGACAGAAGCAATCGAATTAATTAAACGAAATTCTCGACGCTATGCAAAAAGGCAAATCACTTGGTTCAAGCGACATGAAGACGCAAAATCGATGGAGTTTTCTTCCATTGAACAAACAAGTCGAGAAATAATACAGCATTTTGAAAACCAAATAATCTTGGAATGATTATTGAAAACTACTCACCAAACCATTCAAACAATACTCATGCAAATAAAACTCAACAAAATAATGCCCAAACCTCTTGCTTCCATTCAACATGGAGAAAAGAGTATCTGGGGCAACGAAATAGAATTGAATAATGGAAAGAAAATATTACTCAACGCATCTAGTGGAAAAGGGAAATCAACTTTTGCCACAACAGTGTTTGGGCTGAGAAACGACTACGAAGGAACAATCACTTACGACGATGTTGACATAAAAACTCTTTCTGTAGATGATTGGACAGAAATTAGAAAGTCAAAAATATCTGTCGTATTTCAAGATTTACAACTGTTCCCAAAATTATCAGTCAAAGAAAATCTATTACTTAAAAATTCTTTAACCGATACATTTACAGAAAAAGAATTGCTCGAGCGTTTAGAGCTTCTAGAAATAGAGAATAAATGGGAGCAAAAATGTGGACTCCTTTCTATGGGACAACAACAACGAGTTGCAATTATAAGAGCACTTGCACAACCCTTTAAATGGTTAGTAATGGATGAACCTTTCTCCCATTTGGACGAAGAGAACACCCAAAGATGTCTCAAACTGATTGACAAAAGAGCAACGGATATCAATGCTGGATTTGTACTAACAACATTAGGAGACGACCATTCATTTAACTTTGATCAAGAACTTAACCTGTAAGCTATGCTAAATAAATTATTATTTAAAAATCAAGACAAAAAGCAATTGATAATTGCAATTATCGGAGCATTTATGGGAATTACTTTTCTCATCACCTCTATCCATTACCTCATCAGGGTGAATGAATTTGGAGAAGGAGCAGATATTCTAGGTCCAAATACGATTATTGTTCAAAAGAAAGTTTCTAATTCAAGTACTTTAGGATTTGCAAGAACAGATTTTAGCAAGAATGAAATTCAGAAGATAAAAGACAAACCTTTCATTCACGATGTAAAACCAGTTATCGCAAATAATTTCGATGTTTCTTTTGAAACAGCAGACCCATTAGTTCCAAGATTTCGGTCGGATGTTTTTATTCAAACAGTAGATCCAGAATTTCTTGACGTAGACTTAACTAACTGGGACTGGAAAGAAGGCAATGACTTTGTTCCAATGATTATGCCTCGAGATTTTTTAGTGATGCTTAATACTTTTATGAGCGCAAGTGGTATTCCACAAATCTCTGATGACCTAGCAATGGATATTAAGTTCAAATTTACGTTATCAAACAACAGCGACTCCGAAAAAGAATGGGTCGACGCAAGAATAGTTGGCTTCACCAATGAAGTTGCCTCTATCCTAGTACCTGAAACATTTATGACTTATGGGAACAATAAATTCTCTGATGGAACAGAACAAAAAATTACGCAAGTAATGATTTCTGGAGAAGAAAGTGAATTTGGCTTGGTAGAAGAAATGTTGGAAAAAAGAGGATTAGAAACTAAGAATTCTCAAATGGTTGTAGGTCGTCTAAAAAGTATGGTCGGAACTTTGTTTTTAGTCGTTCTGGGAATTTCTGTAATCGCAGTATTTGTTTCAGGACTTGTTCTTATTCAATACATGCAATTACTGATGACACGCAATTCTTATGAAGTGAGAACATTAATGAGAATGGGGCATCATCCAAAAAAAATAATACGCATGTTCTTTCTATATTTCGTGAAAATTTTTGGAGTTGTAGCAGGTTTAGGATTAATTCTCTTCTTTATATTCAAATTCTTTTTAGACAGCATGTTTGCAAATGGAGGCTTATACATAGGCACTAGCGTTACTATTGGAAGTATTTCCGCATTATTAATTGCTTATGCACTTTTCGCCTTCGCAAGTTATAGAACCGCAACAAAAGGCATCTTTAACGAATATTAGACGTTAAAGATGTGTTAACTGGAACTAGAAACTTATTTTTACAGTTCTAATAAATTATATTTATTAAAAAAAACATCAATGAAAGCAATTTTAACAACTTTACTTGTTCTTTCTTCAGTCTTCTCTTTTGGACAAAAACTAAAGTTCAAGATAACAGGACAGAAAGACACAACTGTGAACCTTGTTCGCTATTTTGGGAAAGGATTGTACTATTCAGATACTGCAGAAATAAAAAACGGTATTGTACAATTTGATGGGAGCAAACAGAAAGCAGGGATTATTGCATTGTTCTTACCGGGTCAAAAAATGCTAGAATTTATTTATAACGATGAAGAAGTTTTTATTGAAGCATCATTACCTGATTTGATGGGAACTGCTAAAGTTAAAAAATCAGAAGAGAATAAAATTTTTAACAATTATGTTCAATTTGTCAACACCGAAAGAACAAAAGCGACTATGCTTGTTGAGAAGCGAAAAAAGGTGGAGAAAGATTCTGACCAGTTTAAACAACTAACCGAAGCTATTAATGAAGTTACAGTTGGAGTTGTAGCCTATCAGCAAAACATCGTGGATACACATAAAGATAAATTGGTTTCTAAAATTGTCAAAATGTCTATGGATGTAGTTATTCCTGATGCTCCGAAAGATAAAAATGGAGTCGTTACTGATTCAACTTTCAAATTTAGATACTTCAGAGATCACTTTTTTGACAACATCGATTTAAAAGACGACCGATTGGTTAGAACTCCAATTTATCATAACAAACTAGAAAAATATTTCAGTAAGCAAATGATGATTCAACATTGGGACACTGTAATTTATTACGCTTTCAATCTTTGCGATCAATTGGTGCCCGGTTCTGACATGTATCAGTACAATGTTTCTTGGTTAACTAGCCATTACGAGCAAAGTAAAATCATGGGAATGGATAAAGTTTTCGTAATGATGGGAGACCGTTATTACTGTGGAACTGACAAAGATGGTAACTCAAAAGCAAAATGGATGAAAAAAGAAAGTTTAGATAAACTTTGCAAGAAAGTAAACACTCATAAAAAACTTGTAATGGGAGTTGTTCCTCCAAACATTACGCTACGAGATACAACAGATGTCAATTGGAGAGATTTTTATAGTTTAAAATCTGATTACACTATTCTATATTTTTGGGATCCTGAATGTGGCCATTGCACTAAGATTACACCAAAATTACAGACTTTATACGCAGAGAAGTTCAAAGAACGAAACATTGAAATTTTTGCAATTGGAAAAGCTGTTGGCGATGATTTTGAAAAATGGAAAACCTTTGTTAAAAAACACAACTTAGAATTTATTAATGTAGCAGTAACAGATGCGCTTTTTAAAGCAGCAACAGAAAATGCAAGAGAATTTGTCCCAAGATACACAAGCATTGAATCACTCAACTACCAACAAACTTACGACATCTACTCTACTCCAAAAGTATTTGTATTAGATAAGGATAAGAAAATCATCGCTAAAAGCTTATCCATTTCGCAATTGGAAGATATGCTAGATCGATTACAAGGCCATTCTGATTCTCCTAAACTGTTTCCCCCAAATAAAGAGAATCCGGAAGATGATCAAATGCATTAAAAGTAATTAACAATCTAAAAAAGTCCTTTGTAGCAAAGGACTTTTTCATATTGTCTTTATTTAACCGATTTACTAGACTATTTCAATATTAGCTACCATATCTACTTTGCCGTTTTTTAGACGTTATTACTAAAGTTGTTAATAATTCTTTCGAATATAAAGAGTCCAAATCACTCTGTTTCCACTAACTTAGACGTCAAACAAAACTTATTATGAAAAAAATAGTACCTATTTTACTTTTTGCTTTAACACCAATCTTTGCGATGTCTCAAGCAACAACACTTATTATTTCAGAATTCGCGGAAGGATCTGGAAGTAACAAGTACATTGAAATTTATAACGGAACAGCTGCTCCAATTGATTTGGGTTTATACTCTTTATCTTCTTGTAGTAATGGTTGTAACACAGTAAATCAATTTGATTTCCCAAACACAGTAACTTTTACTCCAGGAACAATGTTAGCAAGTGGTGCAACTTATATTATTGCTCACGGTTCTGCTGACCCTATCATTCAGGCAGTTACTGACCAAACACATTCATTTTTATCAAATGGTGATGATTTATATGCATTAACATTAGCAGGAGCTACTGCTAGTGTATATACAATAATTGACATCCTTGGAGATATGCAAGGTGACCCTGGAACAAACTGGGCAGTTGCAGGAGTTTCACCAGGAACTCAAAATCACACAATGGTCAGAAGACCAAATGTATGTATGGGTAACCCAATTGAATTAGCATCTTTCGGTGTAGACTCTTTGTCTTCTGAATGGTGGGTCTTCCCTTCTAATTACTGGGATAGTTTAAACATGCACACTGACAATTGTGTCTTATCTGGTTGTGATTCTTATGGATCAACTACTCAAATTGCTTGTGGTTCTTATACTGCACCAAGTGGAGCGATTCATACTGTAACAGGTAATTATTTAGATACAATACCAAATGCAGCAATGTGTGACAGTATTATTGCTATCGATTTAACAATCAATCCAGTCTACAATATATCTACAACAGACTCAACCTGTGCTGCAACTTATACTTTTGGAACACAAACATTAACAATGACTGGTCAGTACACTGAACTATTTACATCTGCATTAGGTTGTGACAGTACAGTCGTTTTAGATTTGACATTCGTTACTTCCTATACTACAAATGTTGCTGATACAATTTGTGATGGGCAAACATATATTTTAGGTCTACAGTCTTTAACTTTATCGGGACCATATTCAGAATTATTTACAGCTACTGGAGGGTGTGACTCTACTGTTAACCTTACCTTGATTGTTCTTGCAACTTCAATGGCTACGATTGATACAGTAACTTGTAACACATACACTTCTCCAAGTGGAAAAGTATGGACAATGTCTAATATGTATATGGATACAATTCCTAATGCTGTTGGTTGTGATAGTTTATTGACAATCAATTTAACGATCAATACACCAACAATGAGTTCAATGACTCAAACTGCATGTGATAGCTATACACTTAACACAACAACATATACTGCTTCAGGTGTGTTTACACAAACATTGATAAATTCAGTTGGTTGTGACTCTATTATCACGCTAACTCTAGATATTACTCCAACACCTGCAATTCCAACTTTATCTGCTAACGCTGATTACTGTGAAGGAGATACTCCGGCAGATATGACTGCAATGAGTAACTCTACTGTTGAGGCATTAATTATTTCGGGTGCTGCTGACGCAACTCTTTCTGGAGGTTTACCAAAATGTATTGAATTCTATGCACTTGAAGATATTGCTGATTTAAGTATCTATGGATTTGGTTCTGCAAATAATGGTGGTGGAACTGATGGTGAAGAATACACTTTTCCTTCAATGCCACTTACAGCAGGTTCATACTTTAGAGTAGCAACTGATTCTACTAATTTCATGACTTTCTACGGCATTTTCCCGAATGATCTTTCATCTGCATCTAACGTTAATGGAGATGATGCAATTGAATTATTCAAAAATGGTTCTGTCATTGATGTTCTTGGTGACATTAACACTGATGGAAATGGAGAAGTTTGGGAATACCTTGATGGTTGGGCTTATAGAAAAAATAATTCTACTCCTAACTTAGGTATTCAAAATGATTCGGAATGGGACTTTAGTGGTGCTAATGCATTAGATGGCGCAACAGATAACGCTTCTTCTGGAAGCCCATTTCCAATTGGAACATATAATTATACAGCACCAACAAGCATAATTACATGGTATACAGACGTAAATTTAACCACAGTATTTGGAACAGGAAGTCCAATTACACCGAGTGGAACATCTCAGACTTATTATGTAACTGAAACTTTTGTTGGGGCTTCAACTTGTAGAAGTGATAGCGCTCTTGTAACAATTACCTTTAATCCACTTCCAACGGTAACGTTTGGAGCTTTAGCTGATATGTGTGTTTACAATTCTGCTATTACACTTTCACAAGGTTCTCCTGCTGGAGGCTCTTACTCTGGAACGGGAGTTACTACTGGTTCTTTTGACCCTACAACTGCTGGAAACGGAACACACACAATTACTTACTCATACACAGATGGTAACGGTTGTTCTGCAACAGCAACTTCGAATGTTTTGGTTGATGCTTGTGCATCAGTTAAGGAAATCAATGTGAACAATGTAACGGTTTATCCTAACCCAACAAAAGGAAACATTGCTGTTTCTTTTGAAGGTGCTGATGCATCTGTTGCTGTAATGGATGTCAAAGGTCAAATTTTAGTAACTAACACAATTGTTTCTAATCAGTCAATTGATTTATCAACGTTATCTGCAGGTACTTACTTTGTAAAAGTAACTGTTGATGGTAATTCTTTCACACAGAGAATTATTGTTGAATAAGTAATCCAATTAATAATCAGAAAACAGCGTTGAATTTCAGCGCTGTTTTTTTTTATTATAAACTCGAAAAATTCATTATAGAAAATAAAGTGTTACATTTTGTTCAAATAAAAGTATGAGTTTGCTATCTAAAAGCGATAAAAAATGAGTGAATTGTTTTATAATTGAACCTAGATTAAAATTGTATAGTAGATTTTTTTTGTAAATTACAACCTATCTAAATTGCTAATTATGAAAACTTTCAGTTTACTATTCATTTTTATAACTTTTACGTTTTGTGT
This sequence comes from Crocinitomicaceae bacterium, assembly GCA_015662935.1. Taxonomy (GTDB): domain Bacteria; phylum Bacteroidota; class Bacteroidia; order Flavobacteriales_D; family Crocinitomicaceae; genus UBA4466. The sequence goes on from DQTF01000017.1 coordinate 13,330, forward strand.
ATTATCTCAAACCGAAGGTGCAAAAGGGGATTTATTCAAACAAGCGACAATTTCAAGTGGTAAAACGCATGTTATTTTAATTGGTGTATCAGAATACGAGTTTCTTGAAAAAGAAAAGCAATTAAAATATGCCGATGATGATACTAAAATGATGGAAGAGTATCTTTCAACCTGGGAAAATATAAACATCAAAACATTTATAAATAAGAATACCAGTTCAAAAGATGAAATAACAGCAGAAATTGAGAACACCTTACATTTTGAAGCTAAAGATGGTGATCTGGTAATCATCTATTTTTCAGGGCATGGAGATGTTGACCCGATATACAATGATGGTTACTTCCTCCTTAATGGAGTAAAAGAACCAAACAATCATTCATACAGGAGTAATCAAGCACTGTCAATGAATAATATCAATGATGCAATTAACATTGCTGCCAATAAAAATATTCAAGTGTTCTTAATAACCGATGCATGTAGATCTGGTAAAATTCTTAATTCAAATGATGCCAACCAAAGAATGTTAGAAATTGGAACTAACACTTTGAGTCTGGTATCTTGCTCTCCAAATGAGTTGTCATTTGAATCCAACAAATACGGTGGTGGACATGGTGTTTTTACATATCATTTAGTGCAGGGTTTAATGGGGTTAGCCGATAAGGACAATGACAAGGTTATTTCGTTTAAAGAACTGAGTAGATATGTTGAAGATAATGTTGCATTGTCTGAAAACAATGCTCAAAACCCACAATCTAAAGGACTAATGTCTAAAAAGATAGCTCCAGTTAACGAAGAA
>DQTF01000167.1 GCA_015662935.1 Crocinitomicaceae bacterium
TTAAAGGAGTAAACTTTGTGGTTTGTAATACTGACTTGCAAGCACTAGACATTTCTCCCGTTCCTTTTAAAATTCAACTTGGACCTTCTTTAACAGAAGGAAGAGGTGCTGGTTCAATTCCTGAAATTGGAAAGAATGCCGCCGTTGAAAACATTGAAGAAATTAGAGAATACCTTTCTAAGGACACTAAAATGGTTTTTGTCACTGCAGGAATGGGTGGCGGAACAGGAACAGGTGCAGCTCCAGTAATTGCACAAGTTGCTAAAGAAATGGGGATTCTTACCGTAGGTATTGTAACTGTTCCTTTCAACTTTGAAGGTCGAAAAAGAAGAATTCAAGCAGAAGCAGGCTTAGAAGCAATGCGTGAGAATGTTGATACACTATTAGTTATTAACAATGAGCGTTTACGTGAAATTTCTGGTAACCTTTCTATCGGTGAAGCATTTGCTCAAGCTGATGATGTACTAGCAACAGCTGCAAAAGGAATAGCAGAAGTAATTGCTGTAACAGGTGCAATCAACGTCGATTTTAACGATGTAAGCACAGTGATGAAAGACAGTGGTGTTGCCATTATGGGTAGCGCACAAGCAGAAGGAGACGACAGAGCAATAAAGGCAGTTCAAAAAGCATTGGAATCTCCTTTGTTAAATGACAATGATATCAGTGGTGCAGAATACGTATTGTTGAATATAACTTATGGAGACAAAGAAGTATTAATGGATGAAATCACAGAGATTACAGATTACATTCAAGATGCTGCTGGTTCGACTGCAGATGTTATTTTTGGACATGCAAAAGATGATACTTTAGGTGATAAAATCAGTGTTACATTAATTGCAACGGGGTTTGATTCTTCGCCAATTACAGGGTTTGAAGTGGCGCCTAAAAAGCATGTTACTACCTTAAAGGAAGAACCGAAGAAAGAAATTACAGCACCATTAAATTCTCCAACTCAGCAAAATGCTTGGAACAAAGCAACTGAAATTGAGAACACGCAAGATTCTCCATTCTTGAAAGCAAAAGAAGTTCAAGAAGAGCAAAAAGAAATGGAATTTAGTTGGAATAATTCTAAGGAGCCAGTTAATGAAACAACTGAACCTCAAGAAGATGAAATTGTAACTAGATATACTTTATCAGAAGAGAAAGAAGTGAATTCTTCAGCTGACAACTCTAATGAAAGAAAGGAAACGCTTTCTCCAGAAGAAATGCAAAAGAGAACACAAGATCGATTGTCAAGAGTTCAGGAATATACCAACCGTTTGAAAAAAGCAGATGGAATTCAAGAGTTTGAGAACGAACCTGCTTACAAAAGAAGAAACATCCAACTAGATGAATCGACACCGAGTTCGGAAGATAATTCCAGCCGATTCAGTGTTTCTAAAGACGAGAATGGAACATCATTGAGAAGTAATAATTCTTTTTTACACGATAACGTAGACTAATGAGTTTTGTAGATAAAATAAACGCTGACATCAAAAAAGCGATGTTGGCAAGAGACAAAGAAAGACTTTCTCCATTGAGAGACATTAAGTCTAAAATAATGTTGGAAGCAACTTCTGGAAAAGGAGAAGTTTCTGAAGCAGATGCCATGAAAATTGTCATGAAGTTATACAAGCAGCGTGTGGAGACGTACGAATTATACATAAAGGAAGGTCGTGAAGATTTAGCTGCTGATGAGAAGTACCAAGCTGACATTATCAACGAATACATGCCTGAAATGATGTCTGAAGAAGATGTACAAAAGGAAGTTGATACTGCCATTGCTACAACAGGCGCAAGCGGACCTCAAGACATGGGAAAAGTAATGGGAATCCTTTCTGGGAAATTAGCAGGAAAAGCTGACGGGAAAATGATTGCTACATTAGTGAAAACTGCATTATTAAAATCGTAATTCTACCAGGTTCTAATTAGAATCTTTTATATAGGAAAAGCCACTTTTTACAGGAAGTGGCTTTTTTTGTGCCAGATTCACCTTACCAAGCCCAATTCACTTCATGCTCAACATTAATCTTTAATTGGGTCAATTGCGTCTTAACAGCTTCTTCGTCAACTTCTGTTTTTGGTAAAATAATAGATGTGCCTGTATTCAATTTAATGAATAAATGACTCGGTATTTCAACGCAAGAAATAACTGCGTCTAGTAAAACTTTCCCTTCTCCTGTTTTATTCTTTAAGAATAAGTGATCTGCATTAAATACCAACTCTTCTTCTGCACCAAAATGCTCTTGATAATTTGCAAGAATAAATTTAAGGTGACGCTTTTTATACCGCCATTTAAAGTATTGAGAATAGAAAAAGAAAGTAACAATTGTGACTATAAAGAAGTAAGTTGCCAACAAATATTCCGCACTAGTCAAGAAATACAATCCGAAAACTAATGGTAGAAACCAAAGGAGCATCCATTCACTTTTTCTCTTCTTAGCAACAACCTCGGACTTACTGGCGGTATATAACTGAAAGGTTAAATAATCTTCGGAGTAAAGATGGTAGTTAAATTGATTGTTTGAATGTGACATTGTTTAATAAGGTAGGTTTAAACTAGCTAATGCTATTTTTTTATTTTCTAGGTTAAATTTATCAAAAAATGCTTTTTCTGGCATTTTTTGATTCAATTTTTTTCGTGGTCGTTTATTTAGCAAGTCCATAATTTCAACATTTTTCGATCAATAAGCCTTAAATAAGGTACGTCAATAATTATAGAGATTTCAACAAATAAACCTGGCTTTACTGATTTAACAAGTTGTATTGGAATAATTTTCTCTAGTTTATAACTTACACTTTCAGAAAAAGATGAAAAGATCTCCAAAAGTAGAAGCATCAAAACCACACTCCTTATTCACTCTCTCAATACCACTCCCCTTTCATCAAATGATTCTTTACATAATCACTCACACCTTCTTCTAAAGAATGGAAACCTTTACTATAACCTGATTCTATTAACTTAGTCATATCTGCTTCGGTGAAGTATTGGTATTTGTCACGAATATCTTCTGGCGTATCAATGAAAGAAATATTTTCTTCCTTATCCATTGCTTTGAAGGTGTTCTTTGTCAAGTCTAAAAAAGTTCTTGCTTGACCTGTTCCTAGATTGTAAATACCTGAAGTTGGCGGTGTATCCATTAGGTAATAACAAACCTCTACCACGTCTTTCACATAGATAAAATCACGTAATTGCCCACCATCTGTGTAATCAGGATTGTGAGAACGGAACAACTTCATGCCACCTGTCTTATTAATTTGATGATAGGCATGAAAAATAACAGATGCCATTCTTCCTTTATGAAATTCATTCGGTCCGTAAACATTGAAGAATTTCAACCCTGCCCAAAATGGAGGTTGATTAGATTTCTTAACTTCTTGAAGGGCCCAAATGTCAAAGTCATTCTTCGAGTCACCATACGGGTTCAATGGTTTTAACTTCTCAATAATAGAATGATCATCTTTGTAACCATTTTCTCCTAAACCATAGGTTGCTGCAGAAGAAGCATACACCAATGGGATATTAAACTCTGCACAGAGGTTCCAAACATCTTTTGAGTAGTTTAGGTTGAGTTCATTGAAAATTTCAACATCAAATTCTGTTGTATCAGTCCTTGCTCCGATGTGATAAACAAAATCAACTTCTTCGCCAAACTCTTTCAGCCAATTCACAAAATCTTTTCTTCCAACCTTCGCTATCAATGTTTTCCCTTCCAGGTTGCCCTCTTTTTCAGTTTTAGAAAAATCATCGACAGCGACAATGTTATCAAAGCCTGATTTATTCAAACGGCTAACTAGGCAACTACCGATAAATCCTGCTGCTCCTGTTACTACTATCATGTTAATTAGTTTTTAGAATAATCCGTTAATCTCTGCGTCAATTGCATTGATAATTTTTCCTAAATCTTCTGGATCTTCTGGAAAGTTGTTATTGTCAACATCAATGATAAGCAACTTACCTTTATCGTAAGTCGAAATCCATGCTTCGTATCTTTCGTTCAAACGCTTCAAGTAATCTAGACGGATACTTTCTTCATAATCACGACCTCTTTTCTGAATCTGGTTGACCAATGTTGGAACACTTGCTCTCAAATAAATCAATAAATCAGGAGAAGAAACAAAAGAATCCATCAAGTTAAACAAGGAGAAATAATTCTCAAAATCTCTTGTTGTCATCAACCCCATAGAGTGTAAGTTGGGAGCAAAAATAAATGCATCTTCGTAAATCGTTCTATCTTGAATGACCGTTCCTTCCGCCTTTTGAATTTCCTGAACTTGATTGAAACGACTGTTTAAATAATAAATCTGCAAATTGAATGACCAACGTTGCATGTCTTCGTAGAAATCATTGAGATATGGATTATGTTCAACATCTTCAAAATGGGTGTCCCACCCAAAATGTTTGGCTAACATTCGCGTTAGAGTTGTCTTTCCTGATCCTATATTTCCGGCGATTGCAATATGCATAGTAATTCTATTTTTAGTCCTTTTTTGGTCTGACTAAATTACAAACTTTGCGAGAAGTGACAAGAAGAATTACTGAAATACTAACTTGAATTTATGAACATTTTTATCTGTTCTAAAATAAAGTGTTTCATTCTCTGCTTTAAGCTCTAAAACCCCACCAACAGGAAGGCTGACAAGAATCACATCGTCTCTATCGACTGCATGAATATGTATGACATCGTCCATCAATGTGAATAACGTTGAGCCAACGACTTCAAAATATTGAATACTTTTATCCTCTATGAACTCAATTAGTGAACCATACATATCAAAAATGTAAACTCCTTTTGATTGATCTAACAAATACAAACGGTTACCACTTTCTTTCATTTGAGAAATGTTCCCGATATTCAAAATACCTTTCAAATTCCTAATTTGTTGGCTCTGATTCGTTCTGTCAAGAGAAAGTAAATTCAAGGTTGAGTTGAGGTTATCTAACACCCAAATTTTATCAGGCTGAGCAGAACTACACACCAAACTTGCATTCACGATGTTTTCTTCTGCCAAATCAATGCAATCATCCATTGGAGAAAGGGTGTTGTCAAAATAACATAAGGTTTGTTGGTCTTCAGAAAAATGCACCAATTTCATGGTGTTCACCAATACCAATTGCTTCATATCTCCAAGAGATTTAATACTTTGTGAGAACATCAACGCTCCTTCAGAATCGAATTTATTAATCGTTCCATTGTTAGAAAGGTATATGTTTTCAAATGCATCGAGCGCCCAAGTTTCATTCTCGTGAATATTAATCGTTCCTTTATTTTCCCAAGAATAAGATATAGAATCTTGTGCGAAAGCTGTGGTTAAAAGAAAAGTAATTATGAAAAGAGAAGTTAAGCCCCTCAACTGACGTTCGGTAAACAAAAAGGGAGTTAAAGAGTTAAGGAGAGGCCTAACTTTAACAACGTCATTCTTACATTTACAACTACTTTTCATTATTCGTTATACAATATACACTATTCTACATTAGAAACCTCCAATATCTGTTCCAAAAGATCTCTGCTATTCGAAAGCCGGGGGATTTTATTTTGCCCGCCTAATTTTCCTTGAGAATTTAGCCAAGCATCAAAAGTCCCAGTATTTACTACATTAATAACGGGAGCATCTAGAATCATATTGTGTGAGCGCTTTGCCTCGTAATCAGAATTCAATTTTTGCAACTCTTCATCTAACGTTTTGGAGAACTCATCCAAATTATCAGGTGCATTTATAAACTCTATTGCCCATTCGTGTGCGCCTTTTTCTTTGCCCTCCATAAATATTGGGGCAACGGTATATTCTTTAATTTGCGCATTCGTTTTACTACTTGCTCGAGCAACTGCCAGGTCAGAGTTTTCAACTATAACCTCTTCTCCAAAGCAATTAACAAAACTATTCACACGTCCTGTAATTTTAAATCGGTAAGGTAGTGTATTGGTGAATTTGATTGTGTCTCCAAGAATATAGCGCCACAATCCTGCATTAGTGGTAATAACGAGTGCATAATTCACATCTAATTCTACCTCCTCAATATTGATCACTTGTTTAGAATTAACTCCTTCGTATTGATTCATTGGAATGAATTCGTAGTAAATTCCGTAATCAAGCATCAGTAACATCTCATCAGAATCAACTTCATCTTGAATACCGAAGAAACCTTCCGATGCGTTGTATGTTTGAACATAGTTCATATTCGGGTCTGGAATCAACTTTTTAAATTGTTCTCGATACGGCTCAAAACTCACACCTCCATGCATAAATAGTTCTAAATTCGGCCAAACTTCTTTGAGGTTCTTCTTTCCAGAAATTTCCAAGACTTTATTGGCAAGAACCATTGTCCAACTTGGGACTCCAGCAAGAATAACAACATTCTCCTCGATAGTCGATTCGGCCATTTTTTGCATCTTCTCTTGCCAGTCCGTCATTAGAGTAATCTCCTTTGATGGGGTTCTTCGTGCTTCAATATACCAAGGCAGATTCTTTACAATAATCGCTGATAAATCTCCAAAATAAGAATCCGAACTCAATTCATTTATTTCTGTGCTCCCTCCTACAATAAGGTGCTTTCCGTTGTAGAGCTTACGGTTTTCGTGATTATCATAATACATAGCCAATAAGTCCTTACCTCCTTTGTAGTGACAACCTTCTAAAGATTCTTTGGTAACTGGCAATATTTTACTACGACTTGTTGTTCCCGAAGATTTTGCAAACCAGTTCGTCTTATTTGGCCAAAGTAAACTTTTCTCACCTTGCATAGATCTCTCGATCCACATCTTTGCATCCTCATAGGTCTGTAAGGGAATGTTTTTTCTATAATCATCATAACAACCAACCATTTTAAAATCGTTAATTGCGCCATAAGTTGTCGTAGCACCTGCACGAATTAAATATCCAAACAATTCTTGTTGCACCTGATGCGGATTCTTCCGAAAAAGATCAATTTGATGAATTCTTTTCTTCATCATCCAAGAAAAAATGGAATTGAAAGGCATTGTGATTATTATAGTTTAAACAAAAAAATCCTATTCGTCAATGACGGACAGGATTCAATTTTATAAAGTCTTTTTTTATCCGAAAGCAATGATAGTCCCAATAATTGCTAATAAAGCAATCGTCACAATGGTACCTAATGCTACTGTAGATTTTTCAAAATGTATAAATGACATAACTAATTCTTTTTTTTCAAAGGTAGAAAATTATCTATAAAGTCTTACTTGTAAACACAATTTATTTTACCAAATGAAAATCTCGAACTCGCGTGTATTGAGCTTCAATCACCCACTCTCCTTTTGTATTAATAAAACCCCACAAACCTTGCATATTTTGAACGGCAGCAAAACCATTCTTAAAATTGCGAATTGCTTTTGCTTGTTCTTCAAATATCATTTCTCCCTTCTTATTAATAAAACCCCATTTATCAGTAGTACGAACTGCAGCAAAACCTTCGTTAAAATTCTTTGCTTTTAAATACGATGCCTTAACAATCCATTCTCCTTTTGCATCAACGTACCCGAATTTTTTTCCTTGTCTTGCAAAAGCTACACCGTCATGAAAATCACCATAAGCAATTGCTCCATCTGCTTGAACTTCATTCCCTTTTTTATTGATTAATTTCCACCCAGCAGCATCTTTCACTCGCGCCATTCCAGTTTCTGGATCCATTTTTTTCCCAGCGAGGTATCTAGCGCTAATAATCCATTCTGCTTTAGTATTAATATATCCAACTTGCTTGTTAAAGTTTTTTGCCCAAGCAACACCACCAACCATGTGACCAACACCTAAAAATTTAGGTTCGATTACAACCTCACCCTTTGTGTTCAGAAAACCAAATAATTCATTCTTACCACGAAAAGGAGCAAATCCTTCAGAGAATTTACGAATCTTTAGAAGACTTTCTTTTACTTCTATTTTTTCACCCTCTGCAGAAAGAACGTAAAAAGACATTCCCATCTTAGCTGTAGCAAATCCATCTACAAATGGGGAAATAAAATCAAACGTAGGTTCAAAAAGAATTTCTCCTTTTAAGTTGATTACACCTTTCTTTTTCTTTGAAACAATAATTGCTACACCATCTTTAAAACTCGTTTTTCCAAAACCAAAAACACTTGCTGGTTCAAAACGTTTTAGTTGCAAGATCAAAAACAGGTGTCACTCCATCTTCATTAAAATCAACAACTGTTTTATAAGAAGGTTCGATTAAGATTTCGCCTTTCTCATTCAAATATCCCCAATTGTATTTAGAATCAACTGGTTTGTAAGACGCTACTAAAGTCTGCGCAAAAGAAGATGCACTTAGTAGTAAGACTGTTAGGAATGTTACTTTTTTCATGTGAATTAAATTTTAATTATTGGTTAAATAAATAGGTAATAGGTTAACATTAAATTAATCTCTTCCTCCTATTAATCTGAGAATTGATAAGAATAAGTTAACAAATAAAATATACAATTGCAAACCTCCAACCAAGGCAAGTTTACTTCTGTCTAGACCTGATAAGGATTCATTTTGCGCTATTCCTTTTAATTGTTGCATATAATACGCTGTTAAGCCTGTAAAGACAAAAACACCTATAACAGAAATAGCAAAATCTAACATTGAACTTCCTATAAACATGTTCGCTATCCCAGCAATAAAAACACCAATAAACCCCATATACATTAAGCTCCCAAATTTAGTCAAGTCTGTTTTGGTTGTGACACCAAGAATTGCCATGCCACCAAAAGCTCCAGCAGTAACGAAGAAAGTAACGCCAATATCTTGTCCTGAGTAAGCTAAAAGCACAGAGCTTAAACTTAACCCCATTAAGGCTGAAAACCCAAAAAACAGAATCAGAAGGAGACCAAAAGAAAGTCGTTGATATGCCATCTGAA
>DQTF01000194.1 GCA_015662935.1 Crocinitomicaceae bacterium
CAAATTTGTTGGTGTCCTTTATTCTGTAAACAAAACTACTTCTCCCCAAAATCATTCCTTGGTTAATCATCTTCTGAAAAGGTTCATCAAAAGGGATAAATCCCATATCATTTAAGAATTTTGTCCAGAAACGAGCGTACAATAAATGTCCAGTTGCGTGTTCAGAACCACCGATGTATAAATCGACATTCTTCCAATAGTTAACTTTCTCTTTGCTTACAAAGGCATCCTCATTATTAGGATCCATGTATCGCAAGAAATACCAAGAACTTCCTGCCCAACCTGGCATCGTATTGAATTCCATTCTATCGCCTTCAAAATGATTCCAAGCGTCTTTTTTTGCTCTCGCTAAAGGTGGTTCACCATCTTCTGTTGGCAAATATTTATCCACTTCTGGTAAAGTAATTGGCAAATTTTTGTCCGCAACAACATAAGGTGTTTCTCCTTTGTAATAAACAGGAAAAGGTTCTCCCCAATAACGTTGTCTACTGAAAACAGCATCTCTCAAACGGTAATTCGTCTCTCCTTTACCTAATCCTCTTTGTTGAATCTCATAAATGGCCAATTTCATCGCTTTCTTGACTTTTAAATCATTCAAGAAATCAGAATTTGTAATTACACCTTCTTTTTCCGTGTAAGCACCTTCAGAAACATCAACATCTTTGAAAATGTTCTTTATTTCGATGTCAAAATGCTTTGCGAAATCCCAATCACGTTGATCACCACATGGAACTGCCATTACTGCACCTGTTCCGTATGAAGCAAGAACATAATCACCAATCCAAACAGGAATTTTTTCTCCAGAGAATGGGTGAATAGCATAAGCACCAGTAAATTGACCGGTTATATTTTTAACATCAGCCTGTCTGTCTCTTTCCGATTTTAGAGAAGCTTCATTTTTGTATTTTTCAATATCATTTTTGTATTCTTCTGTCGTGATTTCATCTACAAAAGGGTGTTCTGGAGCCAAAACCATGAAGGAAACACCAAAAATGGTGTCAGGGCGAGTGGTGAAAACTTCAATTAAAAGTCCTCCCCCTTGGTCCCCCTCCGAAGGGGGAAAAGTACCATCCACATCAAATTTAACAGATGCACCGACTGATTTTCCAATCCAATTGCGTTGTTGATCTTTGATAGAATCTGTCCAATCAATGGTATCTAAACCTGTCAATAAACGTTCTGCATAAGCTTTGATTCTCATCGACCACTGACGCATTAATTTTTGCTGCACAGGATGCCCACCTCTTTCTGAAACGCCATTTACGATTTCATCATTGGCCAAAACGGTCCCCAATGCAGGACACCAGTTTACCCAAGAATCAGCGAGGTAAGCCAATCGATATTCTTGCAAAACGTGCTCTTTTTTCTTTTCAGAATAGGATTTCCATTCTTCTGCAGAAAAAACATCTTCTTTATCCGTGCATGCATTGACATTTGCATTGCCATTGCTTTCAAATTCTGCAATCAGCTTGTCTATTGACTCAGCTTTTCTGCTATTGTTGTCATAATACGCATTGAACAATTGCTTAAAAATCCACTGTGTCCATTTGTAATATTCAGGAGAAGAAGTTCTCACTTCCCTGTCCCAATCGAAAGAAAAACCAATTTGATCCATTTGACCTCGATAACGAGCAATATTTTCTTTTGTGGTAATACTCGGGTGTTGTCCTGTTTGAATAGCATATTGTTCTGCTGGTAAACCAAAAGAATCATAGCCCATTGGATGCAAGACATTGAACCCTTTCAAGCGTTTGTAGCGCGCATAAATATCCGATGCAATATAACCTAGAGGATGTCCAACGTGCAAACCTGCACCAGAAGGATAAGGAAACATATCCAACACATAAAACTTTGGTTTCATTGAAAAATCTTCCGCACGAAAGGTTTTATTTTCTGCCCAAAACTTTCTCCAATCGCCCTCTATTTTTCTAAAATTATATTCCATTTCAATTCAATTTATAAGGGGCAAAGATAACTTATTTTAAATGTAGAATTGACAATTAAGAATGAAGAATTAGACCTACCTGTACTTAATTCTTCATTTTTCGTTCCAAATTACCATTAGTTTAGCTATTTTTACTCAGATGTCGGCTAAAACGATTGGTAAACTATTGATTTTGCTACTGTTCTTTTTGAACGGACAAATTGGACTATCTCAGTTATCCAAAGAAGAACAAATCGTTCAACTTATAAAGACAGAATCAAATTCTAAAAAGAAATTCAATCGAATTATGGCTTTGGGAGAATTTTACAAAATCAATAACATAGAAAAGGCAGACTCTATTAAAGAAGTAATTGTAAGAAAGAGTCGGGTTTTTGATGACACAACAAGATTTAACGCACTTTTTTACAAGGCAGAAATTGCCAATTTGACGGGTAATCAAGAACTCTATTTCAAAACTATCTTAGAATGTCAACCTTTTCTAAACAGACTCAATACTGACGACATACGTTTTAAACTTTTTCGCCATCTGGGCTATTATCACTCTCGGATGTTGGAACATGAGACTGCTCAATTTTATTTCAGAAATTGTATAAAAACGGCAAAACGCAATCACAACAACCAGCGGCTTGCAGAGTCATATTCTTTTCTTTCGTTGGATTTTATGGCATCCAACAGCAAAGATTCAGCTATGTTATATGTTGAAAAGTCAATTAAAACAGCTCGAAGAACAAAAAACAAAACAGAACTAGCCAAAGCTTTTAATACTCAAGCAAGAATTTACGACTTCTTCGGACAAATTGAATTAAGTGTTGCTAAAAACCTTATCAGTTTACAACTGGTTGAAGAGACGCATAATATTTACTTGCTTTCTCAATATTCAAGAGAGACAGGAAAGGCACAAGAGATAATTCTCAACTTGAATGATGCCGAGCTTTACTTTAAACAGTCGTTGAATTATGCTCAGCAGATTAATGATCAGCGACAAACTGCATTGGCGTTGATTAGTCTTGCATCCATTCAGTTAAAGAGAAAAAACTATAAAGAAGCAACTTCAAATGCGTTAAAATCAATTAATTATTTAACCGATTTGAATGATTTTAATGGGTTAGGAG
>DQTF01000175.1 GCA_015662935.1 Crocinitomicaceae bacterium
AATGAATGATAAAAGAATATCCATCAAAGAATGGTGGACTTCATTCTCCAAAAACAAACTTGTTGCGTTAAAACCATCAAATTTCTTTTGATTTACATTTAAACCAATTCCAATTACAGAACTCTTTATTTGACCAAAAGACAATTGGTTTTCAATAAGTACACCGGCAACTTTTGTACTGTCGATATAGATGTCATTGGGCCATTTAATTTTAGCTTTTACATTCAGTTTATCTAGCAACTCTATCAAACTTAGAGAAACCAATTGTGTCAAAATGAACTGATTTTCTACTGACAGATTGACGTTGTCTAAGAAAAATGAAAAAGTGAGGTTCTCACCAGCGTTAGTAGTCCATTCAGAACCTCTTTGTCCTTTTCCTAAAAATTGCTCGTCTGCCAAAACAACAGTCCCCGAAGTAATTTCTCTCTCTTTTACTAGATTGGCAATATAATTGTTCGTAGAATCAACAGATGCTAAACGTACTATTTTATTGCCTATTTTCATTGGTTATTTTTAACAGTTGATAGTCGTAAAAGTACTGTTTTATTTAAATTAAAGCTTAGTTTTGTACTAGCGAAAAACACTACATGAATAAAAATATAGAGAACAATGAATCGCAGCAATTATGCGATACAATTGTGGAAGGAATGCAAGAGAATAAAGCGAATGATATTGTCGTTTTAGATTTAAGAGAACTTGACAGCGCAGTTTGCGATTTTTTTGTGATTTGCTCAGGTGACTCGTCAACTCAAGTGGATGGTATTTGTTCTGCAGTTGAAAAACACACGAGAGAAACGCTTGGAGAAAAACCATACCGAATTGAAGGAAAAAACAACAGTGAATGGATCCTTATGGATTACATTAGCGTTGTTGCGCATGTTTTCTATAAAGAAACGCGAACATTCTACGATATCGAAGACTTATGGGCAGATGGAACACGAACAGATGTTCCAAACTTAAGCTAAACGAATTATAAAAAAACACAATGGCTGACAACAAAAAGAAAAAAGGCAACCCATTTTCCATTTATTGGATTTATGGATTTATTGGATTAGCAATAATTGGCTTCTCATTATTTACAAACAACTCTGCAAACGTTCCTGTAAAATACGAGCAAACTTTCATTGATTTAGCAGAACAAGGTTTTGTTGAAGATGTAAAAATGGTCAATAAAGTAAGGGTTGATTTCAAATTGAATGGAGAAGGTGCAAAATTTATCAAAGGCACTGAAGACGAGGAATATTCAGCGATGAAAGAAATGCTGAACAGAGGAAACAGATTAGGTAGTAAACAAAAATTTTCTGTTGAAATATTTGATGCAGGAGAATTTTCTTCACGCGTCAATATTCTCAACGAAAAACTCAAAGCTGAAGGTAAAAACCCTGTAAAAATGGTTCCTGTCCAAGAGGTTGATTACATCGGTCAATTGATTGCTTTCTTATTGCCAATCGTCATTCTATTAGCTATTTTCATGTTCGTTATGCGTCGCATGGGCGGAGGAGCTGGTGGTGGAGGCGGTCAGATTTTCAACATCGGTAAATCAAAAGCGAAATTGTATGAGAATGGTAAAACAACCAATATTACTTTTGATGACGTAGCAGGACTAGAAGGTGCAAAAGAAGAAGTGCAAGAGATTGTAGAATTCTTGAAGAACTCTAAAAAATATACTGATTTAGGTGCGAAAATTCCAAAAGGAGCTTTACTCGTAGGCCCTCCAGGAACAGGTAAAACCTTGTTAGCGAAAGCAGTAGCTGGTGAAGCTAAAGTCCCTTTCTTCTCTTTATCAGGTTCGGATTTTGTGGAAATGTTTGTGGGAGTTGGCGCCTCGAGAGTCAGAGATTTATTCAAACAAGCAAAAGAAAAATCTCCTTCTATCATCTTTATTGATGAGATCGATGCCATTGGACGAGCGAGAGGCAAAAACAATGGACTTGGTTCGAATGATGAACGCGAAAACACATTGAATCAATTGTTAACAGAAATGGATGGTTTCGGAACCAATTCTGGAGTCATTATTCTTGCTGCAACCAACAGAGCAGATGTTTTAGATAAAGCATTGACAAGAGCTGGACGTTTTGATAGACAGATTTATGTGGACATGCCTGACTTGAATGAAAGAAGAGAAATATTTGATGTCCACCTGAAGCCAATTAAACTGGAAGAAGGAATTGACGTCGATTTTTTATCAAGACAAACACCTGGATTCTCTGGAGCAGACATTGCTAATCTGTGTAATGAAGCAGCACTAATTGCAGCAAGAAAAGGAAAGAAACACGTTCAGAAACAAGATTTCTTAGATGCTGTTGATAGAATCATTGGTGGTCTTGAAAAGAAAAATAAAATCATTACTCCTCAGGAGAAGAAATCAATTGCATTTCATGAAGCTGGACACGCAACGATTTCTTGGATGCTAGAACATGCGAATCCTTTAGTTAAAGTAACTATTGTTCCTCGTGGACAATCACTAGGAGCTGCCTGGTATCTTCCTGAAGAAAGAATGATTACTACAACTGAGCAAATATTGGATGATATCTGTAGTGCTTTAGGTGGAAGAGCTGCGGAGCAAATTACTTTTGGTAAAATTTCTACAGGAGCTTTAAGCGATTTAGAAAAAATCACCAAACAAGCATATGCAATGGTATCTATATATGGTCTGAATGAAAAGGTGGGGAATATTTCTTACTACGATCCAAATGGCAACCAATTCACCAAACCATATTCTGAAGCAACTGCAATGATTATTGATCAAGAAGTTAGTAAACTAATTGAAGAGCAATATCAAAGAGCATTACGTATTCTTACTGAGAATCAAGAGAAACTAGGTTTGTTAGCAGAAAAATTACTCGAAAAAGAAGTTATTTTTAAGGAAGACTTAATTGCTGTTTTCGGAAAGAGAATCTGGGACAAAGAACCAATCGAGGAGCCAATTGCTAAAAAAGAAGAGGTTGATGTAAAAATTGTTGATGAGCAAGAAGCAACGGAAGAAAAGAACGAAGCAACAGAAAATGGGATTGATACAGAAACTAAAGAGCAAGTGGATAATGCTTCGGACGAAACTAGTCCCGGAGTCTAAAATCGTAACCGTTTATCAAGGAACTGACGAATATTCTGCCCGTATTTTCAAATTAAAATTGGAAGACGAAGGAATTAAAGTTCAACTGATAGATGAAAGGGATTCGTCCTACAATGCATTTGGTTATGTATATTTAAAAGTTCTGAAAGAGAATGAACAACTGGCAAAACAAATAATTGGTCATACGAATGAATAACATCCTTGTACGTACATTATCAGGAGCTGTATTTGTTTCCATCGTGCTTTTACCATTATGGTTTGCAAAAGAAGCAGCGGTATTTATTTTTGCTGGTTTTGCGTTACTAGGCCTAATTGAATTCTACAAGTTATTTGACAAAAACGAACAAGTATCCATCAATTGGAAATTCGCCTCCTTTATCGGGTTTTTAATATTCGGAATTGCGACAGCAGTGATTTTTCGACAAGTGATTGCTATTGCTATTCTGTTAGTCATACCTTTACTTTTTATCTTATTTGCATCAGAAATCTGGAGAAAGAAATCCAATCCGCTCCTCAATATAAGCGTATTAGGACTAGGTCTTTTCTATGTCATCGTACCTTTTGCCTTGATTGAATTTATCATTTACAGTGACACCAACTACTTCCCTCTTCTTGCTGGAATGTTTCTAATCACTTGGATGAATGACACTTTTGCCTTCCTTTCAGGTAAATTCTTTGGCAAAACAAAATTAATCGAAAGAATTTCTCCCAATAAGACGTGGGAAGGTACAATTGGAGGAGTCTTCTTCGCTCTTATAGCTGGAATCGTAATTGGTTCTTTCTTCGACCCTGAAAGATTCTACTTTTGGATAGTTGCACCTCTAATCATTGCTCCTTGCTCCATCATTGGAGACTTATTAGAATCTGTTTTCAAAAGAAGTGCAAATGTAAAAGACTCAGGAAATATTATGCCTGGACACGGAGGTATTTTAGATCGATTCGATGCTACATTATTTACGGTTCCTTTCTTTCTCGTATGGATTTATGCCTATCAATTGTTTTAAATTTCAAATTCACACCGAATCGTGGTTCCTTTGTCAGAACTATCAATTGAGAAGGAAGCTTCTGCTTCTTCACACCTTTTCTTCATATTATACAATCCGTTCCCTTGTGACTTAATAGAAGTATCAAATCCTACCCCATTATCAGTTACCTCGACAATCATTCTATTATTGATTTGAGAAAAAATTATTTTCACTTCCGATGCTTTTGCATATTTAACAACATTCTGCAAAGCTTCTTGCACCATTCGATATAAATTAAGCATCCTTGTCGCTGTCAAGATTATATTTCCCTCCAAAGAATCAATTACATCGACAGTTATAGTTCCAGGAATATGTAGTTTTAACTCATTAATTTTGGTGATTAAATCGGAGTGATTCCCTCCATCATTTTTCATTGCCCAAATCGTACTTCTTAATTCTTTCATCGTAGAACGACCAAAATTACTGATTTTTTCTAAACGATTCTTTGCCTCCTCTTTCTTTTCAACAAATACTAAATTATCAACAGAGCTAATCATAAAAGTCAATTGTGAGCCAATGTTATCATGTAATTCTCTGCTAATTCGTAATTTCTCTTCTATGAATTCTTTCTCAAAGTTTGCCTTTTCTATCTCTTTCTCGAACTGAATTTTTGCAAGTTCTTCTTTTTTACGCCTTCTTAAATGAGAAAAGAACCAGAAACCAACGGCTAATGCAAGTACAAAAGCAACAAGTATTAAATAAATGCCATTCTTTTGCTGGAGCATTTTGATATTTTGCTCTGCAATTTGTTGTTCTTTATTGGCAACATCAAATTCCTCTTCAAGAGTTGCTATAGTATTGTTTGTTTCTACCGTGAGAATGCTATCATTATGTACTTTCAGCAACTTAAAGTAGAACAATGCTTGATCTGTATCATTTTTGGATTCATGTAACTCAGATAATCGTTCAAGGCAAAATTTAATGAGGTTTTGGAAATTGGTTTTTTTGGCTAGATCGAGAGATTGAGAATAATATTTTATGGCACTATCTGCCACTTTCATATCGTAATACAAATCCGCTCTGTACGCTAAGTTATCTGCCCAATTCATGTCATTATTTTCTTTTCTTCGATATTCATCGCTTTGCCTGAGAGCTTCGAAAGCTTTATCGTACATCTTTTTTTGACTATAAACGACAGCGATATTGTTCAAATCGTATGGGATAGCATGAGTCAGGTTGTATTTCTTCGCAACAACCAACGCACTTTGATGGTAAAATAATGCGCTATCTAAATCAGGTATCATCTTTTGAAGAACACCATAATTGTTATAAATTTTTTCATTTAACCCTCCCAATTCATGCTTTTTACCCAAAGAAATTGCCTTTCTAAAATACTCCAATCCTTTATTTAAATCAATATCCTTAATAACATATCCTAAGTCAGCATACGATTCAGCCAAGCCAATAAAATCATTGATTTCTTTATAATAATTGGAAGAGATAATTGTACTTGCATATGCTTTCTCTGACTCTTTTAAATAGGAATACACAATCGCCAATTTTGAATGAGAAACTGCCATTCCTTTTCTGTATGCAATGGATGCAGCATCTGAAATGTTTTTGAGTAAAATACTTTTACTTCCTTCCAGATTTTTAATTAATTCTTTAAAAACCATCTGATTATTAACCTTATCAATAGACTGAATGGATTGAGGCGAGCCAAACAAGGAAAATAATAAGAGAAATACGGTTAAAATTAATTTCATTAAAATTTTAAAACTTAAATATATGTTAAATCCCTAAAACAATAGTGTGAAAATTTTTTCAAAAGGTATTATAATTGTAAATTAGTAAAAAATTATAAAACACGAATATGAAAAAAGTATTTTTAACACTTACATTGATGTTATTTGTTGGTTCTTATGGATCAACTGTTGTAGCTCAAACTTCAGCTGACACACAAACAGCAACTATCATTAAGAAAGACGACGATAAGAAAAAGAAGAAATCAAAGAAGAAAGCTTGCTGTTCTGCAGATAAAGCTTCTGCAAAGAAAGGTTCTTGTTCATCTCACGCGACTGCAACAGGTTCTGCTGCTACAACGACAAAGAAAAAGTCTTGTTGTGCTAAAAAAGGACACTAGAATTTTATTCTATTTCAAAGCCGTTTCTTTTTCGAAACGGCTTTTTTTATGCCTTATTTTTCTCAGAAATCCACTTCGATAAATACATCGAGCTTTTCAAAGAATGGTGATTGAATAAACTGTATTGCAAATCACTTTCACGGGTCTTCAAAAAGTTTTCAGATAGCTCTTTTAAAGTCTTAGCAAATGACTCTTCAAATTGCTCCTTGCTAAATTTGTCTTGTATAATTTGAAAACCCTTCTCTTGAGAGGTTAACCATTTCTCTTTCGACAAATACAACTCTACCGATTTTGTTGCAAAAGCATCAAAATTTTCCTCAATATAGCCATTACAATTCTCTAGACTCATCATTGCTTCAGCACCAATAGAAGTAGTAACAACAGGAGTTCCGTTTTCCATTGCTTCCAATACTTTCCCTTTAATACCTGCTCCAAATCGAAGAGGGACTAATGAAATTCGATGAGATTGTGTTACCACTGAAGAATTCTGAACTCTTCCTTTTACTAAAAAACCATCCTTTTCATTGTTCAAATCAGTTACCTTCTGCCCTGCATATCCGCCATAAATAGAAATCGTTGCATTAGGTAATTCTTTTTTTATTCTTGGCCAAATTTCTTTCTTCAAAACTTGAACTGCATCCCAATTAGGCTCATGAAAATAATTACCAATAAACATAAACCCTTCTCTAATTTCAAAACTATTGATGTCATCTTTCTTTTTAGAAAACAGGGGTAAGTATAAAGTTCGATTTGAAGGGATTTGATAATGTTCAGTCAGTAACTCTATTTCAAAATCGGAAACAAACAAGCTTAAATCACTTCTTTGTATAGCTGCTAATTCTCGCATTGCTATTTCAGAACGAATGTTACTTACATCCAGGTTGACTCCTTTTTTTATTGCATTTTTTCGAGCGTCGCGTAAGAAGTGTAAGTCTTCGGTATTTAATACCTTTATTGCTTTTGGAGAAATCCTTGCAACTCTCCAACCAAATTGCTCTTCTGTTGTAAATCGATCAAAAAACACCAAATCAGGTTGAAGTTTTGATACGAAATCATCAAACGAAT
>DQTF01000116.1 GCA_015662935.1 Crocinitomicaceae bacterium
ACGTCTAATACTGCTGCTGTTCAATTAGAATTCTCTCAGTTTGGAGCACTTTTTAATGACGAGCAATACGTAGAGGTTAGTACTGATGGTACACTTTGGACAAGAGTATATAATAACAACTTACAAGAGGTGTTGTCTAACTCTGGAGGAGCAGCGTACCCGAACCCTGAAACAATCACTGTAAACATTACAAATGCAATTGCTGGTAACCCAAACAATGTTTTAATTCGTTTTGGATGGACTACTCGATACCCTGCTCAAGCAACGAACCCTAATGTGTGGGTAACTTACGGATGGTTAATTGATGATGTAAAGATTTTATCTCTTCCATTAGACAATGTTGAGATTTTATCTTCTTATATCTTTGGAACAACAAATGGTGGTGCTGAATATGGAAGAACACCATTAAATCAATTAGATACTGACTGGACTATTGGTAGTCAAGTACATAACCTTGGTAGCCTTGACCAGCCAGCAACTAATATGACTGCTGATTTTGGAACATTTACAGCAAATGGTTCTACTTTAGTTGAGTCAGATTCTACAAGAGCTGTTGAAACAACTCAAGTAGGGTTAGGAGCAACATTAACTATTGGAATGCATACCGGTAACTATACAGTAGTTGCAGGTAACGATACCGCATCAGGGACTTCTTTCTCTGATAATACAGATGCTCGTACTTTTGAAGTAACAAATGATGTGTATTCTCTTGATGGAATTGGTGTTTATCCTTCGCCTTCAATTGGTCAAGTTGGAACAAACTCTTTTGATGATGCCTCGACAACAACTATTGCCGAAAATAGTGCTGGTATTCCTTTTGGAACAATGTACCACATTAAAACTGCTACAGCAGTGAGTGATATAGAGGTTGTATTGGGGTCACGAACGACAGTAGGAGGAGAAATCGTTGTAGCATTGATTGATACAGCTGTCTTCTTATCAGGGGCTGGCGGTACAGGAGCTGTTACTCCTGTATTAACTGAATCTAGCGCATATTTAATTACAGCTACAGATACAATTGCGGGTGTTGTTAGAATACCATTACCAACAGCTTATACATTAAACCCAGGTGCTTATTATGCATTGGCTTCTTTGACTGTTTACAACCCAGCTACTGAAGAGCTTACAATTGCTGATGAGGAAACAATTGGTCAACCAGCATGGAACAGTGCGTTTTATTTGAAAGAATCTTTTGGAGGAAATCCAGTTCAAACATACACGAATGGAAATGCTTATGCAATTCGTTTAGTAACAGGAAACCTTGGTCTAAACGAAAACTCTTTAAACGGTGTTGAAGTTTATCCTAACCCAACAACAGGTAAATTCACAGTTACCAACGAAAACAACACTGAAAATACAATCGCTATTTTCGATATGTTAGGTAAAGAAGTTTACACAAACACAACTTCATCTTCTCTTACAGTTGATTTATCAGCTAATGGAATGGGTGTTTACTTAGTGAAAGTTTCTAACGAAAACGGATCTATCGTAAAAAGAGTTGTTATTAAATAATAACTGTTTGTTTTCTGATTAAATTCAGAACACATTACGTATATTTAAAACCGAGAAGCAATTGCTTCTCGGTTTTTTTATGGACTATCTCGAACTAGGTTATTTAGGATTGTTTTTGGTTTGCTTTCTTTCGGCAACCATTCTTCCATTAGCATCAGAAGCTGTTGTTTTGGCTTTTCTTTATTATAATTACGACCCTATATGGGTACTTATTATTGCAACTCTAGGAAACACTTTGGGTGGCGTTACTAATTACCTACTTGGAATGTTGGGCAAAACAAAAACGCTAAAGAAGTACATTAAAAACGAAGAAAAATGGAGTCGTACAGAGAAACGAATTGAAAAATACGGCATCTGGTTAGGGCTAATTACTTGGCTCCCTTTTATTGGTGACCCTTTAACAATCGTACTTGGTTTTTTTCGTGTAAAATTCATTCCACTATTCTTTCTAATGCTTCTTGGTAAGGGGCTTAGGTATGCTGTAATCGTTTTCTTGTGGTAAAACCTTCCGCATCTAATTCATTTTAACGATATTTGTACAAAACAATTCAATAATGGCAAAATTGACTACCCTCCATGAGTTTATCATGGACAAACAAGCAGATTTCCCTTACGCTTCTGGAGAATTATCACGTTTACTTTCTGACATTGCAATCGCTTCTAAAGTGGTGAGTAATGATGTTCGTAGAGCAGGGTTAATGAACGATATTCTCGGAAAACAAGGAAATACAAATGTACAGGGTGAAGAACAACAAAAGCTGGACGTCATCGCCGATAAAGCCTTCATATCTGTTTTTAAAACAGGAGGAGAAGTTTGTGGAATTGCATCTGAAGAGAATGATGAATTCATGCCTTTTGAAAGTGAATTCTCACAAGCGGGAAAATATGTGGTCTTATTTGATCCGTTAGATGGCTCTTCTAACATTGACGTTAACGTTTCTATCGGTACTATCTTCTCTATTTACAGAAGAATAAGCCCGAAAGGAACACCTGCCACCAAAGAGGATATGCTGCAAGAGGGAGATAAGCAAATCGCTGCAGGTTATGTTCTTTATGGTTCTTCAACAATGTTGGTTTACACTACTGGTAAAGGAGTAAATGGATTTACATTAGACCCATACATTGGTGAGTTTTGCCTTTCTCATTCAAATATGAAAATGCCTGAAACAGGACGTACGTATGCAATGAACGAAGGGAACATCAGTATTTGTGACCCGGGAATTAAAGAATATATAGAAACATACTGCCAACAAACACAACCAGGACAACCTCGTCCTTATTCAGGAAGATACATCGGTTCGCTTGTTGCAGATTTCCACAGAAACTTAATCAAAGGAGGGATTTATATATATCCGTCTACAACTGTTGACCCAGAAGGTCGCTTGCGTTTATTATATGAGTGCAACCCTTTAGCATATATTGCTGAACAAGCTGGAGGTCTCGCAACAACAGGTCACGAAAGAGTGATGGGAATTAAACCAACAGAGCTACACGAACGTGTTCCTTTCTTTATCGGCTCTAAAACGATGGTTGAACAAGCAATGAATTGCTTGAAGAAATAATTTCAACAATGGATGTTAAAAGTCTGAAAGCATCTTTTTCTGAACTTAAGCAAATTGGTGCTACCGCTAATCAGTTACAAATTATTGGTTCAAAAATTAACTGGGCTGGATTAATTGGTTCGTCCAAATCAATTTGTGCTTCCTGTGTTACAGAACAGTCTCCAGGAAATCATGTTTTCATTCTCGAAGACAAAGAACAGGCGGCTTACTTTCTCAATGATTTAGAAGGAGTTAATCCAAATAACACCAATATTCTTTTCTATCCTGCTTCGTATCGAGTTGCTTATGAGTTAGAGAAAACGGATAATGCAAATATAGTTGCAAGAGCAGAGGTTTTAGACAAGGTCGCTAAGAATAAAAACACATGGATTGTTACTTATCCGAAAGCGTTAATTGAGAAAATTCCTTCCAAAAAAGTCTTAGCAAAAAGTACACTTAAAGTCGAGGTTAACAAAACGTACTCGATTGATTTTATCAATGAAACTTTGATGGATGTTGGGTTTGATAGAGTTGATTTTGTTTATGAACCGGGGCAATTTTCTATTCGTGGGGGGATTATAGATGTTTTTTCTTATTCGAATGACCACCCTTTTAGAATAGAATTTTTCGGAGATGATGTTGAAAGTATTCGAACATTTGATGCGAGTACACAACTGTCCATTAATACACACAAACACTTTAACATTGTTCCGAATATACAAGGAGGAATGGTTAAAGAAGGAAACGCAACTTTCTTTGATTTTGTAGGAGAAACAGCCACCATTTGGATCAATTCTGTTGAACATTCTACCGATAAAATTACCAAAGAATACAAAAAGGCAGTCAAGATTTATGATGCCCTTGAAAGAACGACCACTCCCACAATACCGTCCGAATTATTCTTGCACCCAACTGATTTAGAAAAGGCATTGGAACGAATGTCTGTAGTAGAATTTGGTGGTGATAATTATTTTAAGAATGGAAAACAATTTTCTTTTGCGTTCAAACCACAGCCAAGTTTTAATAAGAATTTTGAGCTGCTAACAGAAGACCTGAACGCACGAAAAACGAATGGGTTTACCAACCTCATCTTTTCTAACCAACCGAAACAAATTGAACGATTAGAGCAAATTTTTGCTGACATGGAGGTCAGCGTTGAGTTCAACCCTGTTCACATTGCCCTGCACGAAGGGTTTATTTCTCCTGAGAATAAATTGACCTGCTTTACCGATCACCAAATCTTTGAACGTTACCATCGTTTTCGATTAAAAGAAGGTTTCCGACAAGCGAAGCAGGCGCTAACTTTGAAAGAATTATACAACCTACAACGCGGTGATTATGTGACACATATCGATCATGGAGTTGGAAAGTTCTCAGGATTAGAAACAATAGATGTCAATGGGAAACCACAAGAAGCAATTCGTCTAATTTACAAGGATAATGATGTGCTTTATGTTGGAATTCATTCTTTGCATCGCATTTCTAAATTCACAGGAAAGGACGGTTCTGTTCCTAAGATGAACAAACTAGGAACGCAAACATGGGCAACTTTAAAGAAAAAAACGAAGAAGAAAATCAAGGAATTAGCCTTTGATTTAATCAAATTATACGCAAAAAGAAAAAGTCTACCGGGTTTTGCTTTTTCTCCAGATTCGTACCTGCAAAACGAACTGGAAGCATCCTTCATGTTTGAAGACACCCCCGATCAATTAAAATCAACGATTTCGGTAAAGGAAGACATGGAGTCTAAAACACCTATGGATAGGTTGATTTGCGGAGATGTTGGTTTCGGTAAAACGGAAATTGCCGTTCGTGCTGCTTTTAAGGCAGTAACTGATAATAAACAAGTTGCTATTTTGGTTCCAACGACCATTCTTTCTATGCAACATTTTAGAAGTTTCAAAGAACGACTAAAAGACTTCCCTTGCACCATTGATTACATCAACCGTTTTAAATCAACTAAGGAAACCACAGAAACTTTAAAGAAATTAGCTGCAGGAGAAATTGACATTCTTATTGGTACACATGCCATTGCTTCTGACCGAGTGAAATTCAAAGATTTAGGACTGATGATTATCGATGAAGAGCAGAAGTTTGGCGTATCGGTAAAAGATAAATTAAAAACGCTTCGTGCAACAGTGGACACGCTGACGCTCACTGCTACTCCTATTCCCAGGACTTTGCAATTCTCATTGATGGGAGCGAGAGACTTAAGTATTATCAATACTCCACCACCGAACAGGCAACCTGTTTTGACAGAAATTGTTGCCTTCAACGAAGAAACTATTCGAGACGCCATTGCGTACGAAGTTAGTCGTGGTGGACAAGTATTTTTTGTGCATAATCGTTTGCAAAACATAGCAGAAGTTTCAGGAATGATTCAACGATTGTGTCCAGGTGTGCGAGTTGCTATAGGTCATGGACAAATGGACGGTAAGAAGTTAGAAAAAATAATGATGGACTTCATCAATCATGAATACGATGTGTTGTTGGCGACTACTATCATAGAATCTGGAATTGACATTGCGAATGCAAATACGATTATCATTAACAACGCACAGAATTTTGGAATCAGTGATTTACACCAATTGCGAGGACGTGTTGGTCGTTCTAATAAGAAAGCATTCTGTTACCTTATTGCTCCTCCAGCAAGTGTCATGACACCCGAAGCAAGAAAACGTTTGGAAGCATTGGTTCAGTTCTCCGATTTAGGCTCTGGGTTCAACATTGCTATGAAAGATTTGGATATTAGAGGAGCAGGAAATATGCTTGGTGGAGAACAAAGTGGGTTTATTTCTGACATTGGTTTTGAAATGTACCAAAAAATTCTCAATGAAGCAATGGATGAGCTTCGAGAAAGTGAATTCAAAGAATTGTTTGCAGATAGAAATTCTGACAACCTTACGCAGTTCGTCAATGATTGCATTCTAGAAACAGATTTAGAGGTCAGAATTCCGGATGATTACATTAACAATGTTGCCGAACGATTAAGCATCTACCAACAAATGGATGGTTTAAAAGACGAGAAAGAATTACAAGCTTTCATTCCAGAATTAGAAGACCGTTTTGGACCTATTCCCGCTCAGGTGGAAGAACTCATTCTTTCTTTTAGATTGCGATGGTTGGCAGAGAAATTGGGCATTGAAAAATTGGTGTTAAAATCCAATAAGATGATTGGTTACTTCATTAAGAATCCACAATCGAAGTTTTATGAGTCACCCGTTTTTACGAAAGTATTGGATTACATGCAAAAACATCCTGCAGAAATGAAATTGAGTGAGAAAAACGATAGATTACGTGTGATTTACGAAGGAGTGGTGTCAATTGAAGATGCTTTTGGAAGGTTGGAGAAGGTTTTGGAGTAGAGCATTGTTATTAGTTGTTTAAGCCACGAATAAGTCCTTTTTTATTTGTGCATTCGTGGCAAAAAAAGATTATTTGAATACCTTTACCCCATGCCTAAAGCAATCGTTTCTGTAACCAACGACCTCTACACCGACAACCGTGTACACAAAGTCTGCACCTTCTTACACCAGCAAGGTTACGATGTTTTATTAGTGGGTAGAAAGAGAAAAAACAGTCTTCCTTTAAGAAAGCGCGTTTACAAAATAAAGCGGATGAAATTACTCTTTGAAACGGGTGCAAAGTTCTACGCAGCTTATAACATACGGCTTTTCTTGTTGCTGTTGTTTAGAAAAGCAGATGTTCTTGTTGCCAATGATTTAGATACCTTACTCGCAAATAATTTAGCAAATAAGTTCAAACGAAGAGCCCGATTGGTTTATGATTCTCATGAATATTTTACGGAAGTCCCTGAACTAACAAGTCGACCGAAAGTGCAAAAAATATGGTTGAGAATAGAACGGTTGATTTTCCCAAAACTAGAAAGCATTTATACGGTTAATGATTCTATTGCAAAAATTTACTCCGACTTATACAATAAAGAAATCAAAGTTGTGCGCAATATTTCACCATTATGGAAAGCTGAAAATTTAAAATCAAAGAAAGAGCTAGGTATTCCGGAGAATGAAAATTTAATCATCTTGCAAGGAGCAGGAATAAATGTTGACAGAGGAGCAGAAGAGGCGGTTGATGCGATGCAAAAAATTGACGGTGTTTTGATGATTGTCGGTGATGGCGATGTGGTTCCTCAATTGAAAGAACGTGTAAAAAAATTGCAACTGGAAAAGAAGGTAATCTTCTTCGGAAAAAAACCGTATGCTGTTATGATGAACTACACGTATTATGCGTCTATTGGTTTGACACTCGATAAAGCAACGAACATGAATTACCAATTATCGCTGCCTAATAAAGTGTTTGATTACATGCACACGCAAACAGCTGTTGTCGCTACAAATATTAAAGAAGTAGCAAACGTGGTTCGAACAAATGACATTGGTGAAATCATCGAAGAATTTACGGTAGAAAATTTAGCGAACACCATCAATAAACTATTTGCTGACAAAACTCGTTTAGAAGAATGTATTGCCAATTGTAAAAAAGCATCGAAAATTGAGAATTGGGAGAATGAAACAAGGGTTTTGAATGAAATTTATTCTAAAGTGAAGTAAATCATCTTTGTCGAAGCGAACTTTTTTTCTGCTTTGGCAAAAAAAGTGGAAATTTATATGCTTTTTTAATTCCAAATACTTCTACAAAAGATTGTACTTTAGCAAATGAATAATTCATTTAAATGATTTCAAAAAAACTTCATATCATCTCTTTTGACGTTCCTTTTCCTGCAGATTATGGAGGAGCAATTGATGTGTTTTACCGCGTCGTTGCCCTGCATAAATTAGGTTATAAAATCACCCTGCATTGCTTCGAGTATGGTCGTGGAAAACAAGAGGAATTAAATAAGTATTGCGAACAAGTTTATTACTACAAGCGAAAAAAATTCAGTGCCTTTTTTGCTAAAGAACCATTCATTGTTGCCTCCAGAAAAAGCACTCAATTATTAGCCAATTTACAACTAGATGATGCTCCTATTCTTTTCGAAGGTTTACACACTTGTGCGTTCTTAAATAATAAAAACCTCAAAAAACGGTTGAAAATTGCGAGAACACATAATATTGAGCACGATTATTACGCAGAATTAGCAAAAACGAGCAAAGGGTGGAGAAAGTTATTCTTTCAAAGAGAAGCAAAAAAACTACAGAAATTTGAACCAATTCTTGCAGAATCAAATCACATTTTGGCGATTCAACAGAACGATGTTTCGCACTTCAAAAGTTACTCAACTTACATTAAGCCTGTCGAAACAAAAAAGGTTCATTTACTAACGGCATCTATGCCGAAATTAGAAATGGAATTCAATCCAAATACAGAAGAGTTTTGTCTATTTCATGGCAACCTTTCTGTCGTGGAAAATGAAAATGCACTGATGTGGATCATTGGCAATATCACTTTTCCAAAAGGACTATTATTTGTTGTTGCAGGAAAAAATCCTTCTTCGAATTTAAAATCTATTTGCGCGCAATTAGAAGTTGAATTAATTGCTAATCCATCAGATGAGGAAATGCAAAACCTGATTCAATCGGCTCGAATTCATTTACTATATACGGAGCAAGCAACGGGATTAAAATTGAAATTACTCAACGCTTTATCTTCTTCGGGGCATGTTCTTCTGAACGATAAAATGATTGCTGGAACAAACTTAGAAGAGCTATGCATTCTTGCAAACTCCCCAGAAGAATATTCGGAAAAACTAAATGTCTTAATGGAACAGCCGCTCTCTGAAGATAATTATAAACAGCGAGAAATAATTTTCCAGGAACAGTTTAACACGGAGAACAATTGTAAAAGAGTGTTTGATTTAATTAACTAAACCTTTCACTGTCCAGTCCCGGAAACTGTGGGTTCATTTCTTTTAAGGTGTCTCTTAAAATTGTTGCAACGGCATATAATTTTGTCCAATTTTTGTCACATGGAATGATGTGCCAAGGAGCTTGATTGCATTTTGTGAATAGACTTTCATAAACGACCATAAACTCGTCCCAATGTTCTCTAGTAGCCCAATCACCATCGCTATGCTTCCAATTTTTTGATGGAGTTTCAATTCGTTCTCTTAATTTTTGTCCCTGTTTCTCATAACTCAAGTTTAAATAGCACTTAATTACTTTCGTTCCGTTTTCTTCTAAATGTCTTTCAAACTGATTTATTTGATCATAACGTTTTTCGATGGTTACATTATCTAAAAATCCATAAACAGAGGGAACTAATATATCTTCGTAATGCGAGCGATTGAAAACGGTCACCATTCCCTTTTCAGGAGTTCTATTGTGGATTCTCCACAAATAATCATGTGCAGCTTCTTCTGGGTTGGGTTTTTTGAACGAATGAACATTCACCCATGCAGGACTGACCATCTTAAATAGGTTACGTGTTAGCCCATCTTTTCCAGAAGCATCCATCCCTTGCAGAACGAGCAAGACACTTTGTTTTCCCTCAGCGTATAATTTATTGACAAGACCGTAAATTTCTTCTAATAGAATTTCTGTCTCCTTCTTTATTTCCTTCTTATTCCAGTCGGGGTTTCCTGTTGGATTATGATTTGCTAATGTTCCCATGTGTTTATTTTAATACGATGTAGACAGGCAAGTGATCCGAATAACCGCCGTAATATTTGCGTCCGCCATAGGTTGCACTCGGTTTTTGCCCCCCATCTCTATAGGTATAAATCAATGTTCTTTCTCGAAGAATTTCAGCATCTTGATTCTCTATCCCAAGACCCGATTTTTGGTCATAAACAGCTTGAGAAATGATGATTTGATCTAAAACTGACCATTCTCTTTGGTAAACTGCTGTTCCCTCACCGTTTTCATGTTCGTCGAAAAGTAAGTTGATTAAATCACCTTCATTATCATACCCTGCTTCTTTTGCTTGCAATACTTTATTGAGGCTTTCATTGTCAGGGTAGTCATTAAAATCACCGATAATAATAATATTGGCATCTTTGTCGTTCTCCAAAATTTTATCAACCTCTTCTCTTAAAATAGTTGCTGCTCTAACTCTTTTGTGCTCTGTTTCTTTCTGCCCTTCTCTCCTCGATGACCAATGGTTGATAAAAACATGTGTCTTTGCCCCCCCATTAAACTCTCCAAAAACATGTAAAATATCTCTAGTGTTAAACCCTCTATTATTTGGAAGTTTTACAGCAATTTTTTCTGATTCAATAACTTCAAACGCATCGGCATCATATAACAAAGCAACATCAATTCCTCTTCTGTCAGGAGAATTAAAGTGAACATATTTGTAATTGATTTTGGTCATTCCTGGAGTTTCAATTAACGCTTCTAAAACCTTATGATTCTCTATTTCAGCAAGCCCGATTAAAACAGGTTTTTCATCAATGAGGTTAATAGCTTCAGAAATGTTTTTCAGCTTTGTTTCATAACGCTCATCATCCCAGTTTAAATAACCAGACGGTGTAAAATCATCGTCATTCGTCCGAGGATCATTCTCCGTATCGAATAAATTTTCCACATTGTAGAAAACAACTGATCTTCCGGAGACATTGCTTGTTGAGTTACGATTTGAATTCTCTTCCATGTTTGAGTTATTGTCTTTAATTTCTTCTACCAATTCACAACCTGTAAATAACACAAGTAAGCAAAAAGGGATGATTAATCTTTTCATAAATTCTTTATTTAATTCCAAGTACACCTAGTAGGGCTCTTGTAAGTTTTCCTATCAAACCTCCTCCTCTAGAACTTGTTACACCTTTCGTTACACCATCTGTAACAGAATTCCACATCTTTTTTCTTTTACGTGCTTTGCGTTTATCTTCAGCAATTTGCTCCTTTTTTTGACGAGCTAATTCTCGAGCTACTGCTTTTTTTCTTCTTGTTTCTTCCGTTTTTTCTTTTTTAAGTCGAGCAGTTTCTTTTTCTGAAAGCAATTCATCTGCTTTTGCATTATCTGCTTCTACTTTCTCTTGATGTTCTTTTGCTCCTGCCTTTTTAATTTTTCCAGTGAGAATTTCGTACGCACTTTCTGAATCAATATTTTCGTTGTACTTTTCTATCAGTTTAGAATTTTTAACCAATTCGGCAACCTCTTCTTTCTCTAAAACATCCATTCTAGAAAGTGGTGCTCGGCAAACAGTTGCAACAAGTGGAGTAGGGATACCTTTTTCGTTTAAGGCAGTTACTAAAGCTTCACCAATTCCTAATTGCGTAATTAAATCTTCCGTTTTGTAATATTCTGTAATCGGATAATTCTCGGCTGCTTTTTTTATTGCCTTTCTGTCTTTCTCCGTGAAAGCACGCATCGCATGTTGCACTTTTAAACCGAGTTGAGAAAGAACATCATCGGGAACATCAATCGGGTTTTGTGTGCAAAAGAAAACGCCGACTCCTTTAGAACGAATTAACTTAACAATGACTTCTAACTGATCCAATAAAGTCTTAGAAGCTTCTTTAAAAACTAGATGTGCTTCGTCAATAAAAATGCAAAGCTTGGGTTTGTCCATGTCTCCTTCTTCAGGAAAAGAAGAATAGATCTCCGCCAATAAACTCAACATAAAAGTGGAGAATAACTTTGGTTTACTTTGGATATCCATTAAACGAACAATCGAAATCACGCCGTTGCCATTCTCATCCGTTCTGAGTAAATCATTTGGTTCAAAAGAGCGTTCTCCAAAGAAATCGCTTGCTCCTTGCTGTTCCAATTCGATTACTTTTCGCATAATCGTGTTCACGGTTGTCGATGCAACTTTTCCGTATTCTTCAGCGATTGCTTCTTTTCCATCATTGACAACATATTGCAGTACTTTCCTTAGATCTTTTAAATCTACAAGCGGTAATTGTTGCGAATCACAGAAAACAAATATCAATGAGATAACACTGCTTTGCGTTTCGTTTAAACCCAGAATTTTAGACAAAAGGACAGGGCCAAATTCTGTAACTGTCGCTTTTAATCGAACACCATCTCCCTTTGACAAGGTCATTAGCTCAACAGGCATTGCCATTGGTTCGTAAGGCAAGTTTATTGCTTTGTGCCTTTTGTCAATGAAATCATTGCTAGTTCCTTCTGCAGCAAGACCCGATAAATCACCCTTGATATCCATTAGCAAGCAAGGAACTCCTTTCAGAGAAAGTTGCTCAGCAATAACTTGCAATGATTTGGTTTTTCCTGTTCCGGTTGCACCAGAAATTAGTCCGTGACGGTTGAGTGTTTTAAGAGGAACTTTTATATGTGTATCGGTGATTGCTTCACCGTCCAACATTGCTCCACCAATTGTAATGAAATCACTTTTAAAAGTGTAACCCGTATTAATGTGATCTTTAAATTCTTGAACCTTTGACATAAGTTTATAAATAGACAAAGAGGGATAAACCCTCTTTGTCAAACTATTAAATTAGGGGTTTTACTATCCTAAACGGAAGGTTAATTTTAAGTTCACACGGAACTCATCAACTTTTCCATCCTTTACTGTACAAGACTGATCTTGAACATAAACAGATGTAATTCCTTTTACTGTTTTTGATGCTTTTTCAACTGCTTTTTCAGTTGCATCTTCCCAACTCTTAGTTGAGCTTGATAATACTTCGATTACTTTTAAAACTGACATAATTGTTTGTTTTTATTAGGTTAATAATGAATTTATTTTCCAAAAAGTTTACTGAATAAACCAGCAATTCCTCCTGAACTTTTAGTCGCTTTTGCAGCGGTATTACTTGCAGCATCTTTCGCATCATCACCATCAAACATATCTGTGATGCTAGAGAAGATTCCCGCAATTCCGCCTTCGTCATTCTTCCCGTCAGAAGAAAGTTTACCCGTAAATTGACTTAAAATTCCAGGGATTGCTCCTTTTAAAGAACCCGCAATACTGTCTGGCAATCCAACTTTCTTGATTAAGTTTTGAACGAAATCATCCTCTATTTCTGCAGCCATTTTTACATCATCTTCAGTGTTTTCATTATCTGAAAGAAGGCTTGACATTTGTTTTGGGTTTTCTGTAAATTTTGATTGCATTGATGACATCGCTTGCTTAGCAACTGATTGTGCTTGTTCATCAGAGACACCAAACTTCGTTAAAAGTCCTTTTACTGTGTCATTTTCTAAAATATCTTTGATATCCATTTTGGTTGTTGTTTTTGATTAAAAAAATTATACACGAATATAGTGATTTTTTAGTAAAATTAGAAGTTCCAGTCAAAAGTATCGATATCTGCAATGCAATTTGTTAGCAAATCGATGCTTCCTTGAATGTCATCTTTGTGCGCCATTTCGATTACTTGATGCAAATGTCGTGTTGGAATAGAAACTGCCCCTGCAATGGAACCTCCCTCAGTCATTCTCTGAATACCAGCGGTATCAGTACCTCCGGCAGTTAGAATTTCTGGTTGCCATTTAATTTTGTACTTGTCAGCAGTTTGTTTCATGTACTTAACCATTCTGTAATCACAGATAGTTGCAGAGTCCAATAATTTAATTGCCGTTCCCTCTCCCAACTTTGTAATCTTTTCATGTTCTGCTGCGCCGGGCAAATCAAAAGCAATAGTAGTGTCTAAACCAAAGCCAAAATCAGGGTTGATTCTCATAGCTGAAACATTTGCTCCACGAATTCCAACTTCCTCTTGCACAGTAAATACTCCGTATAAGTCAAATGGAATTTCTTTCCCTTTTAAGTTTTTTAATGTTTCGATGAGAATGAAAACGGCAAGACGGTTGTCTAAAGACTTCCCGTTGACACATTTCCCCATTTCAATAAACTCTCTTTCCCTTGTAATAGAATCACCAATTGTCACTAATTTTTTGACTTCTTCAACAGGCAATCCTGTATCAATAAAATAGTCTTGCAGTTTGGCAACTTTATTTCTTTCTTCAGCCGTCATTACGTGGATAGGTTTTGAGGCCATTACACCAATTAAATCTTCTTTTCCATGAATAATAACTCGCTGTGCAGTTAATGTTTTGGGGTCAAAACCACCCAAAGTATGAAAGCGAATAAACCCATTGTCATCTATATGGGTGACGATGAATCCTATTTCATCCATGTGGGCACCGACCATAATTCGCTTGTCACCCACCCCTCGTTTAATTGCGTAAACATTTCCCATGTTGTCGATTTCAACTTCGTCAGCTAAATCTTTGACTTCTTCTAAAACAAGATTTCGTATTTCTTTTTCAAACCCCGGAGCGCCAGGTGTAGTGCAAATCTTTTTAAGTAAAGCTGTATTTATTGACATAATTTTATTTTTTGTTCG
Organism: Crocinitomicaceae bacterium; assembly: GCA_015662935.1. GTDB lineage: Bacteria > Bacteroidota > Bacteroidia > Flavobacteriales_D > Crocinitomicaceae > UBA4466. The sequence continues at coordinate 14,270 of DQTF01000116.1, forward strand.
ATAATTAGACGGTTAAAGTTAAAAATCCTTTTGAGAAGATTAACTTTACATTATGAAGAATAAAATATTTCTCGCGGTGTTAATTGTTGCCGGAATTTCTCTGGTTTATTATTTACAAAATCAACCAAAGGAAGAAGTTTTACCTGTGATTAATCCAACAGATGTTCTTCCAGAGATGGTAGATGCATCTGTATTGATGGAAAGAAAAGGATACGGTCACATAATTGGAGATTTTACTTTTATTAACCAGAATAATGATCTTATTTCGGAGAAAGAAATTGAAGATAAGGTGTTTGTTGCAGAATATTTTTTCACTACTTGCACCAGTATTTGCCCAATAATGAATGAAGAGATGCAACGTGTTTATGCAAAATATAAGTCCCAAGATGATTTTAGAATATTGAGTTTTACGGTAGACCCGGAGGTTGATTCTGTAGAGGTAATGAATGCTTATGCAGAAGAACACGGAGCGGGGTCAAAATGGCATTTTTTGACTGGAAATAAGGAGAGTTTATACAAATTGGCTAGAAAGTCATTCTTTGTTCTCAAACCTGCAGAAGTAGAAAATATTGGGGATGCAGGAAGCGACTTCATTCACACCAACAATTTTGTTTTAGTTGATAAACAACGAAGAATTAGAGGTTATTATGATGGAACAAGCCCAAGTTCTGTTGATTCTCTAATGATTGATATTGGTAAGCTTTTGAAGGAATAAATATATAGTAGGGGTGGATGCGATCTACCTCTACTATTTATTCCTCTAATTCTTTTAAAATCAAATTCACATCTTCTTCCGTTGCAGATAATTTTTCTTTGCAAATTTTTATTAACTCAGAAGCTCGTTTCACTTTGACACTAAGTTCATCTACAGTGATTTCTCCATCTTCAATGTCGACTACAATTTGCTGTAATTCATCAAATGCTTCTGTGTATTTTATTTCTTTACTCATTATTGTTTTCCGTTTTTACGACTTCTGATTCTACACTAAAAGTTGCCGTTTTTGTTTGAATTTTATCTCCTTTTTTCACTGTGTTTTTCTCTCCAATTGTTTTACCATTTAATAAGGTAATTGAATAACCTCGATTTAAAACATTAATTGGATCCATTAATCGAATGGATTGTGCTAAAACATTAATTTTATGTTGTTCCGAAATAAGTTGCGTGTTTGTCTTGCTAGGAAGTGCATCTTGCAATTTCTCCAATTCGTTTTGCTCATTAGAAAGTAATTCTCTGGCACTCCTATAAACTCCTTGTTCATTTTTGCGAATCATCATCTTGTGATTCAATAAGAGAAATTTAAAATTGTTTTCTAAACCTTTTACATTCGCATGAATAATTTGCTTGTTCTCTGCCAACATTTGCTTTGCAGCACTTCTAAATAATTTCGATTCATTGGTTAAATGCAGCTTTACTTCAGAAGTAATATTGGAAACAGAAACCTTTAGTCTTTTTACCGCATCTTTAACGGGCACCGAAAAATTGTGAAAAGCTTGAATAAGAAAGTCACCTAATTCGGTAGGTGTAATCGCATTTCTAAACGCGACCATTTCTGCCACAGTGAGATTGGTTGAGTGTCCTATACCTGTGAGAATGGGCAACGGGAAAGAAGCTATGTTTTTGCAAAGTTCATAGTTGTTGTAACAAGAAAGTCCAACTTCTCCACCACCACCACGAACAATGACTACCATATCGAAATGATTTTTCACTCGTTTTATTCGTTCCAACTGAGCGCTGATAGAATCAGAAGCATTGTCCCCTTGAAGCAGAGCAGGGAAGAGCATGGTAAAGAATTGATACCCCCAAGAATTGTTTTCAATGACCTGTATAAAATCAGAAAGGCCTTTACTTGATTCGGCAGAAATTACCGCAATTCTTTTGGGGAGAATAGGGAAACCAAGTTGTTGATTTCGATTTATTAACCCTTCTTTTTGCAACCGTTTTAACGTTTCTTGCCGTTCCTTTTGCAATTCCCCTAAAGAATAATTAGGGTCAACATCTATAATATTGAGAGAAAGCCCAAAGGTTTCACTGTACGTTATTTTGACCAATAAAAGAAGGGTCATATCATCTTTTAAAGGCTCTTTTACGGTTTGAATGAATCGCTTATTGATTCGGTCGAAATTTGTTTGCCAAATCATTCCTCTGATTTCTGCAACAATTCTCCCATCTTGCTTTTCGAGTAATTCTGGGTAGCAATGTCCTTTTTTTGAAAGGTTCAACTTGTGCATTTCTGCCTTAACCCAATAGGTAGAAGAATAGCGTTGCTCAAGTGTTTTCTTAATAGAAGAAAGAACTTGCTTTAAGGTAAATACTTTAGGCGCTTCGGACATTAAAACAAAACTACAATTTTTGGAAGAAAGATGACCGTTCCAATTATGAATGCAGTTATTGCACTGAATAGAACAGCTGCTGCCGAAAGGTCTTTTATTTTTCCAATCAATGGATTATTCTCTAAAGAAATTAGATCACAGATGTTTTCTATGGCAGAATTAAAAATTTCAGAAACAAAAACGAAACCTATCGAAAAAATGAGTAAAACCCACTCTAAAACACTTATTTTTAATAAAAACCCAAAAACTATAGCAAAAAATGTCAAAAAAAGGTGAATCCAAGAATTATGTTCTTCCCTGAAGAGAATGCGAAGACCGTTGAAGGCAAAATGAAAGCTTTTGAGTTGTTTTGAGAAAGAAATTTTTTGTTTCATTAGTTGAATTTAGTTATATTTTTTGTGAAATACTATAGGCTTGAAGGTAAATTTAATCTCTCCTCCCCTAGCTCCCAAAAAAAGGGGAAAATCCATGCTTGCTAAAATTCACACTAGAAAAGAAAAGATACTTTGATAATTTTTAATCTATAGCTTCACACATCTACTTTTTCTCCCTTTGGAGGGGGCTTAGGAGGAAGCTAAGAGCATCAAAGAAATATAGAACCTTTTTTATTAAAAATAAAGCACTACAACTCGCTTTTTTTTAATTTTACATCATGCAAAACATTCACACCTATAATTTCCAAGACAAACGCGCATTGATTCGTGTAGATTTTAACGTTCCAATTAATAAAGAAACGTTAGAAATAACAGATGACACAAGGATTTGTGCCGCTGCTCCAACCATTAAAATGATTTTAGAAAAAGGCGGTTCAGTTGTTTTGATGTCCCACATGGGAAGACCAAAAAATGGACCTGAAGATCGTTTTTCTTTAAAGAATATCATTGCGCATTTTTCTAAAGTGATAGGTGTTGATGTTAAATTTGGTGGAGATTGCATTGGCAAAGAAGCAAACGAAATGAGTGCCAATTTGCAAGCGGGAGAAGTGATGTTATTGGAAAACCTTCGTTTTTACAAGCAAGAAACTGCTGGAAATGAAGAGTTTGCAAAGCAACTAGCAAAGCATGGTAATGTTTATGTGAATGATGCTTTCGGAACGGCTCATCGAGCGCATGCAAGCACAACGGTTGTGGCAAAATTTTTTCCGAATGATAAACTATTTGGCCTTTTAATAGAAGGGGAGATTAAAAGCGTTGACAAGGTGTTAAATTCTACCGAAAAACCTTTGACTGCAATTGTCGGTGGAGCAAAGGTCTCTTCTAAGATTACGATTATAGAAAGGTTGCTTAGTACTGTTGACAACCTCATTGTTGGAGGAGGAATGGCTTACACATTTGTAAAAGCACAAGGAGGAAAGGTTGGAAATTCACTCGTTGAAGATGATTTTTTAGAAGTTGCTACTAAGATTCTTCGAGAAGCACAGGAGAAGGGGGTCAATTTATACATCCCAGTAGATTCAGTAATTGCAGACACATTTAGCAACGAGGCAAATATTGAAGAAGTTTCTATTTCGGAGATTCCAGATGGTTGGATGGGACTTGACGCAGGAACGCAAACGAAGAAAGATTGTGCTGAAATTATTCGAAAATCTAAGGTCATTTTATGGAACGGACCAATGGGTGTTTTTGAAATGGAGAATTTTCAATCGGGAACTAAAACAATTGCAGAAGCAATCGTTGAAGCAACCTCTAACGGTGCTTTTTCTTTGATTGGTGGAGGTGATTCTGTCGCAGCGATTAATAAGTTCAACTTAGCAGACAAAGTAAGTTACGTTTCGACAGGTGGAGGAGCGATGTTGGAATATTTGGAAGGAAAAGAATTACCGGGAATTGCGGCAATAAAAAGTAGTAATTAATCCTCAATCAATACGCCCATTTTGCCTATCTGATAATCGCGCATTGCCTCCATTATCTCGGCTTCTGTGTTCATCACAAATGGACCGTGTTGCACCATTTTTTCTTTAATGGGAACACCTCCAAGAATTAAATATTCTACTGTTGAGTTGGCTGTAATTTTAATTTCTTTCGCATTGTTTTCAAATAGAATGAGTGATTTTGGATCGACGATTCCATGCCCTGAGATGCAAATATCTCCGTTAATAACGTAAATCATCAGGTTGAATTTTTCTTCAATCACCAACTTCTGGACTCCTTCTTTTTGAGCGTTACTCCATATAATCAACAACTCAGAATCACCATTCATTGCTCCTTTTACAGCATTGTATTCTCCAGTAATAACTTTGCTCCGAACAAGTTTGTCATCAGAAAAGAAGTGTGGAATATCCTTTTCGTGAGAATGCTGATAACTCGGTTCTTTGCTTTTATTGGTTGCAGGAGAATTAATCCATAACTGGATGATTTCTGTTGCACCATTAACTGCAGCAATCGCATCCGAAGGTCTTTCGCTGTGCACAATTCCTAATCCTGCGTTCATCCATTGCACTTCTCCTTTCATTGCAACTTGATTATTACCCCTGCTGTCCCGATGGTTGATTTCTCCATTAATAACAAAAGTCACAGGACTAAATCCTCGGTGTGGGTGAGGTCCAATTCCCTGCTGCATTGCGGGTTTTCTACTCGTGTATTTAAAGTTGCCGTGATGCAAGAGTAAAAACGGATCAAACTGAGGTACATTATTCGTTGGTAATGCTTGTTTAAGCATTATTCCTCCCATGTTAATATCAAATGACGGAATGATTTGTTCTACTTTTCGTAACATACTATTTATTTAAAGGGCATTTTTAAATTCGCTTATTTTTTCATTCAAAACTGCTCCAAGCTCTTCATTTTGAATTGATTGATCTGAAAAGTTGTCGTAAAATGAAGGCAAAGAAAAAGTAGCAATGACATTTGCTCCTAAATGTGGGAAACTTGCGGCTGCAGAGTTGAGAACTGTTTGTCCACCTCTTGCTCCAGGAGAAGTTGCTAGTAATAACATTGGTCTTTCTCCCCACAATTTTGGGTTGATTCGCGACATCCAATCCATTGCATTTTTAAATGCTGCTGAATAAGACCCGTTGTGCTCTGCTAAAGAAACAACCACCCCGTCCGCAGATGCGATTACATCAATTAATCGCTGTGCATCTTTCGGAATTCCTTTTTCGTTTTCAAAATCAACACCATAAAGAGGTAAATCGTAATCGTTTAAATCGAGAACGATTGTTTCTGAATTGTCTATTTTATTTGCAGAATATACAGCCAATCTTTTGTTGATTGATTCTTTACTGTTGCTTCCTCCTAGTGCTATTGTTTTTTTCATAGTGTAAATTTAAGATGTTTCTCTTTGTTAGACGTTAACCTAAATTAAGATGTATAGAACCTTCTTACCCGCATGGAAAATAAAATATTGAATAACCAATGTAAAAGGGAATGACTCTCGATTTCAAATTTCGTCTACAAAATGCTTCAGTCGAAAACTCGAACAGCGCATCTATTTAAACCTCATTCCTTTCACTTTACTCAGTGCCTCGGGTGTTATACCAAGATAAGAAGCAATCATTTTTTGTGGTACACGTTGAATAATATCAGGATAGGTTTCCATAAAATGCTCGTACCTTTCAATCGCGCTTGCAGAAATGAGCATAATTATTCGTTTTTGCATTGTAGCCATTCTTCGCAACATACCCACCGTTCTATCTTTATCATTGATAGCTGCAAGGGGTAAAAACAATTCGTTAAAATCAGCTTGACTGACCACTTCTACTTCTGAGTCTTCTAGGCAATCGATGAATAGTTCAGAAGGGTTGTCGTCTTTTGAGCCGTCTGCCATCAACCATCCTTCAGGAGCAAACATAAAGATATGTTCTTTACCTTTTTCATCGATGATGTAACTTCTGAGCATTCCCTTTTTTACGAAGTAAAGGTTCGTATTAATACCTCCTTGTTGCTGAAGAACATTTCCTTTTTTAACGGAGAGAATTTTCACACTTGCCTTTAACTCTGCCAATTTAGGAGAATGATTTATTTCTGCTTCTGCAAGAGTTTCTCGGAAAGAACGCATCTATACCAATTTTGAGATTCCCATCATAACACCAATGTGAACCGCTTCGTGGATGTTGTTGAACTCAATTGCTTCATCAACATTGTTCAATTCTACATTCAACCCGGTCATAAATTGCGTATAATCTGTTTGGCAAATTCTTTCATAATCTTTTTCTAGCAGGTCAACTAACTCTAAAGAACGAATTTTTAAGTCTTCAAACTCCTTCTTAGAAAGTGTTTCTTTTCCAGTTGCACCTTTCTTGAATAAGTGAACGATGTTTTTGTCTAAGTGGAGTTCATTTCCTGATAAACCATAGATTAATAGTTGCTGAACGACAACAATATGACCGAAGTTCCATAGCATTGAGTTAGAAAATCCAGCAGGAACGGTAGTTAGTTGCTCGTAGGAGAATTTACCCATTAAATCTAGCACAAAAAGCCTTGTAGAACGGAGTGTGTTTATGGAGTATTGTATATTTTTCATTGCTTCTATAATCGTTGTTCCAAAATTTCTATTCTCTTCGTGATTGGAGGGTGTGTTGCAAACAAATTTCTAAGTTTTGCTAAAAAACCTGTTTTCACACCACTATTTTCGATAAACATTTGCTTCACATCATTGCTTTTCACGTCCACTTCTGGGTTGGTAGAAATTTTTCGCAATGCGGAGGCAAGTGCATGAGAGTTTTTGGTTAATTCAACTGCTCCGGCGTCTGCTAAATACTCTCTTTTTCTCGATAATGAAAACCGAAACAGTAATGTTAAGAAATAGCCAAGTGTTGCTATTACCACAGCGATGATTAATATTTTAGGATCCATTTTACTATCTCTTCTTCTACCTCCAAACATAAAAGAACGCATTCCAACCTGGATGAGAAAACCAAAAATTCCGACAAAAACAATAGAAATGATGAGTAAACGAACATCTTTGTTGCGAATATGCGTTAGTTCATGGGCAATTACTCCTTCTAGTTCATCGTCGGTTAAGCGTTCGATAATCCCAGATGTAAGTGTAACGGAAAAAGATTTGGTGTCAATTCCAGAAGCAAAAGCATTGAGTCCAGGAGAGTTAATGACAAATAATTTCGGCATTGTCATTCCAATAGACATGCATAAATTTTCTGTCATGTTGTAAATTTTCGTATTCTCTTTTCGAGAAAGGGATTTTGCCTTTGTAGAGCGTTTGATAATTGCTGTGTGAGAAAAATAAGCAATCAAAAACCAGACACCTACTCCCACAATGACAAAAGGAACAGTTCCTAGGAATGCTTCATTCACAACTTCCATGTTGGGTTGGTACCCGATAAAGAAAACAAGGTAAGTTCCTCCCAAAATAATGGCAGGAAAAGAAATTAAAAGCAAAAGGGACTTGAAGTTATTTTGCCTTATTTGCTTTTGTAGTCCGATGTAACTCATATAAATATTAAAATTTAATCTCTGGAGCTTCGTCTAGTTTTGCTCTTTGAATTTCTCCTAAATCAAACATCGGTTGCGGAGTCATTTTTTTTATGTTTGCTACAAAATTGGTTGGAATAGATTCAATTGCCGTATTTAATTCTTTTGTTGCTGAGTTAAAGAAACGTCTAACAGCAGCTAGTTTATTCTCAACATCAGAAATTTCGTCCTGCAATTGTAAAAAATTGGCACTTGCTTTTAGGTCTGGGTATGCCTCAACTTGAATGTTGAACCCACCCATTGCAGCAGTCAATTCATTGTTTGCATCAATTTTATCATTAATCGTTTTTGCACCCATTGCGCGCGTTCTTGCCTCAGTAATACGAGTCAAAACACCACTTTCATGATCCATGTATCCTTTAACAGTAGAAATCAACTGAGGGATTAAATCGTAACGCTGTTTTAATTGTACGTCAATATCAGCAAACGCATTTTCTCTGTTGTTTTTTAGGGCAACTAATTTATTGTTAGCAGAAATATACCATAGTATCACTACTGCTCCAATTCCTAATAAAATCCATAATCCTGTCATAATAATTGTGTTAAATTTTTACCTAAAGATATAAAATTTGTTGGGAATTGTAACTTTTCTGTAACTTGTTAGTCTTACACTTGAAAGAAAAGCGAATGACTCAAAAAGAGTACAATAAAGCAGTGGATGAATTTTCGGATAATATATTCCGATTTGCATTGAAGCATCTTAGAAACGAGATGTCCGCTAAAGATATTGTGCAAGAGACATTTACAAAAGTTTGGATAAAGCATGAAGAGGTTAGTTACGAGAAAGTAAAATCTTATTTATTTACAACGGCTTACCATGCTATTGTTGATTGGGCAAAGAAAGAAAAACGCTCTGGTGATATTGAACAAACCGAAGAAAGAGGAGCAACCCAAAGCATGAATTTTGAAGTGCAAGAGGTTTTGACAGAAGCATTAGAGAAATTACCAGAAATTCAAAAATCTGTTGTGCTTTTGAGAGATTATGAAGGTTATAATTACGCAGAAATAGCAAAAATCACCCAATTGAGTGAGTCTCAAGTGAAGGTGTATATTTTTAGAGCGAGAAAAACGTTAAAAGAGTATATAAAGAGATTGGATTTGGTGGTGTGAAGTTGAAATAAACGATTAGAATAAAATGGAAAAAATAAGTGTTTTTAATTATGAAGCGTTCTACCTCGATTTCCTTGAAGGGAATTTGAATGAGGTGGATACCGTTTTGTTTTTAGAATTCTTATCGGCAAACCCAGATCTAAAAATGGAGGAAGACGATTTACCAATATTCTCGGAAGAAAGCATCGCACTAGATTTAAAAACCAAAGAAAACTTAAAGCACCACACAGAAGATGAGCTTGTCGTTTTGGCAAACATAGAACATTTTTTAATTGCCCAAGTAGAAGGAATTATTTCTCCTGAAAAGTCGAAAGAGGTTGACTCTTTTGTTGCTGCTAATTCCGTTTTCTCAAAAGAAAAAGCATTGTATAACAGTGCTTATTTTATAGCGGATGAACGCATTGTTTTTGAAAACAAGCAATCTTTGAAACGAAAGAAAGCGATAGTTCTTTGGCCGTATTACGCAGCCGCAGCAAGTTTACTTTTGGCGATGCTAGTGTGGTACTCTAATTCTAACGGAAAGCTGGAACAACAAAATCTTTTCGCAGATGATACGATAGAAAAAAACATTCAAAACACTGATAGTGATACCCTTGTAAAAGAAGATGTTGTTTTAGAAAATAACAATGACTCTAAAAAAATGAATGGAGCTACAGAGAATTATTCTCCAAAAAACAACCCAATCTTCAACGAGGAGAACAACATTTCTCATTTGCCAATCGCGAGGAATAACTCGGTAGAGAATGATAATCAAACAGTGATTGCAGACAATTCACCATCTCCAAAGAAAATGAAAGAAATTGTCAAGAAAAAGAAGTCAATCATCCCTTCTATTGAAAACATTGAGTTGACTCTGGTTTCTAGCAATGAACAATTAATGGCCAATTCCGAAGTCGCAAAAGAAGAGAATAATGATTATGCTTCGATTTATTTTTCAGATGTGGCAAATCCGATAGAACCAATGACCAGCTTTGTCGCTAAAAAAACGAAGACAGAAGTTGATTTTAGACGTCAGAAGAAAACAGAAACAAAGCCAAGTAAAATTTATTTGAAAATCGGGAAGTTTGAATTCTCCAGAAAGAAGCACTAATTATTCAATTACAATTATGGCTTCAACGCGTCTATTTTTCTTTTTGTTCTCTTCATTTATTTCAGGATACCTTGGTTGTAAGTTAGAGTGGCCAAATGATTTAATTTTGGTGGCGTCAACTCCACGGCGAATAAGGTGCTTTTGAATTCTTTTTGCTCTGTCAAGAGATAATTGTTGGCCTGAACCACAACAGACATGACCGTGCAATTGAATCTGAATATAATTAGTTGTGTCTATCAAATCAAACAGTTCTTCTACAATTGGTCTAGATTCAGGAAGAAGAATATCTTGATTATTGATAAAGGTCAGATTAAGAACCAAAGTGTCTAGTGTTTTTATTACTTCTGTAATAGGGGGAACGATTCGTTTTTCAAATACGAGAATCACACATCTGTTTTGTGCAAGGCTCCGAAAAGAAGACACTTCACCAATAATCATTGTTTTTATGGCGGATAATTTATTGATTATCTTTGATTTAACATGATCTATTCTTCTACTTGCTAATGCTTGGTTGTAAGATTCTGTTCCTGATGTATCTGTGCACCCGATAAGAGTAACTGTTTGTTCAGAAGAAATAGCATCAATTTTTTGATAGGCTTCCCCATTGCTTTTTATGAGTTCAGAATTCGAATCGTCAACGTTGAAATAAATAAAAATGGAATCGAGTTTTGTTTGCGAAAAAGAGATGAAAGAAAGAGCAATAATAAAAAAGGAGAGAAGAGTTTTCATATCGTTTTAACGAATAAAAAAATAAATGTTACACAATTCAGAATGTATAATATTTTCTAACGATTTCTTCTCCCAACTTATTCTGCACTGTATATTTTGTGTTCCCTTTACCTCCAGAAGAAGGATGATAAGGATACCATCTCCACAAAAAACCACCTGCAACAAAGTCTTTTTTCCAAACAGATTTGAATAATGCTTCCAATGAATTCACTTGTGAGTTTTCATCAAAAATTTCATCTGAAAAATGCACCCAAGGTTTAAACGCTGACCTTTGAATGCTTCGGTAACCAAATTCAGTTAGTAGAATTTTCTTATTCATTAGTTGACTTGTTTTTTCCATTTTGGCAAGAATGGGTTCCCAACCGTTTTCTAATTCTTTCAAGGTTGGTTTTTGTTTTTTAGAAATCGGAAAATACGCATCGACACCTATATAATCAAGCTCTTTCCAATGAGGAAATTTCTCGTAATCGTCCCAATTGGCAGCGTATGTTAATTTACCAGTGTAAATTTTTCGAATATCTTTAATCAGTTTCTTCCAAAACTTAGGACGCTCTTTCACAAAACGACCTAATTCTGTTCCGACGCAAAAAAGGGCAATATTTTCTTCTTGAGCAATTTTTATGAAAGCAAAAATGTAAGTTCTATAACTTTGCTCAAAACTTTTCCAATCTCGTTTTTTTCTATAATTAATGTGACCAACATAACGTCCATTAGATTCTCTCACTTGTGGTTTTAGCATCACAGAAAAGTTGTTTTCATGCGCTAATTGAACCATTTGACGAACTCCTTTCAAGCGTTCTCCATAATATTCCCAAGGTTGATCGTAAACTAAACGAGCAGAATTGGAAGAATCAATGTCGCAAAAAGGCACAATCGAAATCCATTCTGCATCAAGCTGTTGTATCGGTTTTAATTGGTCAAAAACTAACTTTTCTTTGACAGAAACAATGTTGACTCCTTCTATTCTCTCTTGTGAAAATATAGTTTTTGTCAGGAATAAAATCAGAAAAAAAACAAAAGATTTAGTCATGGATTAATTTGGAGAATGAAGTTAAGTAAAATATTAGACATCTTCAATTTTTTTAATATTCAAATATTTTCCACATTTTAATTATATTTACTCTTCTCAAAACTGAACCTCGAGATTGAAAGAAACTAAATTTATAGAGCAAAACAAAAAAAAGTGGAATCGCTTTGAAGAACTCTACGAATCTAAATCGAACAATCCGGATGAGTTAAGCGACCTTTACATGGACATAACAGATGATTTAAGTTATGCCCAAACATTCTACCGAAGAAGAACCGTCCGCGTCTATTTGAATAAATTAGCGCAAACTGTTTATACAGGTGTTCACAAGCAAAAAGGAGAATCAATCCGAAGGTTTTTAGACGTTTGGAAAATTTCTTTGCCACTAGAAATATACCGTTCTCGCAAAAGTTTGCTTTTTGCTCTAGTTGCTTTTTGTGTGTATGCACTAATTGGAGTTGTTACAACAATGATAGATCCTAATTTCCCAAGAGTTGTAATGGGTGATGGTTATGTAAACATGACGATTGAGAATATCCAAAATGGGAATCCTCTAAAAGTGTATGAAGATACTGATCAGATGGCGATGTTTGTCAATATTACCACTAACAACATGAAAGTTGCGTTCTTGACTTTTTTTGTAGGTTTTTTCTTCACTATTGGCACACACATGATGTTGTTTTACAACGGAGTAATGCTGGGAGCCTTCCAATATTTCTTCAAAGCAAAAGGTTTACTAATCACGAGCTTTTTAGGAATTTGGATTCACGGTGCGTTTGAAATATCAGCAATAGTGCTTGCAGGAGGTGCAGGAATAACAGCGGGAAATGGTCTGCTTTTCCCCGGAAGTTATACGCGCTTGCAATCCTTACAATTATCTACTAAACGAGGGTTAAAAATAATGATGAGTTTGGTTCCGTTTATCATTGCGGCAGGTTTTTTAGAAAGTTATGTTACGCATAATTATCAAAACTTGCCTGAATGGTCAAAATGGACGTTGATTTTATTCTCTTTCGCATTTATTCTCTTCTTCTATGTGTTTTATCCCATTTATGTAGCAAGAAAATACCCGGAGCTGATTGACCGAGAAGAGGTGGGAAATTTTCAGGAAAGAAAAGGATTCAACTTTCATAAAATCAGAGGTTCAGGAGAAGTTTTGGCTGATTCATTTAGAATGTACAGAACGATTTTTCAAAAACTTTCGCGTGTTTTTATCACCATTGTCATTCCTATTATTGCCGTATTGGTAGTGTTGCAAAACAGCAATCATTACGATTTACAAAAAACGCAATATTGGTACGATTGGGCATCTCAGTTAGAATTTATGATTGGTTATTGCTTCATTAATGGACAAGACTACCTCATCTTTACCATCTGGACTTTTGTGTTTGCATTGATTTTCTCAACGGTGTTTTGGGCGATGCAATCTACCGATGAAGAATTCTCTTGGAAGCAATTCTTCAACTACCTAAAGAAAAGGTTTTTTGGCATTTGGCTAGCAAATTTATTCTTTGCGCTAAGTTGCTTACTCTTACCGTGGTATTTTTTGCTCTTTGCCATTTTTCTACTTCCTTTTTTCTTTCTTAATGCGGCAGCAATGGGAATCAGCAATGGGAAATTTAAAGAAAGATTCAGAAAAGGATTTCGATATAGTAAGCAACATTACGGAAAATCTTTGGTGTTATTGCTCATACTCATTTGCTTAACGGCGATTATTCTGCAACCAATTGCCTTGGTTTTTAGCATCCATAATTCTTGGACAAATGAACCAGAAATGCGAGACCTATTAGATATGTTGGCAGATTTTGTCAAAAGAATTGCAATGATTTACACAGATGATTATATGGTTTGGGCGAATTTTTTCCGACAGTTTGTGTACATCATTTTTATACTTGGACTCTTGCCTTTATTGATTATCACAATGGGATTTGGCTATTTTTCTGAAAGAGAAAAAACAGAAGTAATGGGCTTAAGAAATCAGTTCGAAAAATTTGGAAAACGGAGCAATACACAAGAATCAAAGGTAGATTTTGAGTAAATACCTCTTACATATCGCTTTTATCATCTGTTCTTTCAGTCTGTTAGGACAAAACAAGCCTTTAACAGAAAAAGAAAAACTGTGGCAGTCTGAAAAGGACTATTTAAAATATCAAAAGAATAGCAAATATGATGGTCCTGAAGATTGGTATGGTGGCTATCCTGCAAACATGGAGAATGAAGACTATGTCTCAACAAATTCTGGTGGCGGAAATTCTTCCAAAAACCTCAACTACAATCCACAGCAAATACAAGACGATAGAGATGAAAAAAATGGAACCTCTGGAAGTGGCGGTAATTTACAGTTTGATCCAACTGTTGAACGTCCCGACCCATTAGAAATACCAGAAATTGATATTAACCCATTGGATATTGATGCGCCAGACATTGACTTAAATCTCCCAGATTGGGACTTATCCATCTCTCAGAGCTTTTGGAAAATGTTATTGTTCATCCTCATTTTCGCGGCTGTTTTCATCGTTGCTTATTTGATAATCAAGAATAGAAAACCTGGAGAAAAGAAAATTATTGTGGATGTTGAGGATGAATGGAACCCTGAAGTGATTAGCAAAACAGAATTAGAATTACGTTTAGAGCAAGCTATTCACGCAGAGAATTACAGAGAATGCATTCGTATTTATTTCACGTTTATACTCAAGGAACTCATTCGCAAAAACTGGATTCTCTGGAAAAAAGACAAAACCAATCACCACTACGTTATGGAAATGGGGAAGCGAGCCAATGCATTGCAATTTAATGAATGTGTAAGAGTTTACGACCTTGTTTGGTACGGTGATTACCAGATTGACAAAGATATTTATGAATTATTGAAACCGACTTTAGAAAGCTACTATAAATCCCTAGACCCAGTTCATGAATAATCAAACCAAAATAGGATTAGTGGGTGGTATCGTTTTATTAATGGTACTCATGGTTTGGATGTTTTCTTCAGGAGGAGATGCGGATATCGTAAATAAGAATGGAAGAAAACCTTACATTTCTTCTAACTGGACAAAGAGGTTTGAATTGTATGATAAAAAACCTTTAGGATTGTTTTTATTTACTTCTTTGGCAAAAGCACACATTGACTCTTCCAGTAAGGTGATGATTGCAAAGAATTGGGGCATTCTTGATTCTCTAATTAACAGTTCTCCCAAAAAGAAAAGCTTTTTATTTGTCGGGAACAATTTTGGGTTGCTCAATAACGAATTAGAGTTGGTTTTAAATGAGGTCGAAGAAGGAGCCGAATTATTCATTGCGTATAACAATTTAACGGATAACGTCCAGGATGAATTATTTGTAAGATCGAGTAATTCTTTTGAATACAATGCTCATGTGAAGATAAAAACCATCAGAAGAAGCTTTCAGATGATTAATCTGTATCAGAATGACACCGTCGCAACTGACTGGAACACTTTTGGAACAAGTAAAACTTACGGAGCAAAGAAATCACTTTCTAAAATTTTAGGACAAGATAATTTCATTCGCATCAATCATGGAAAAGGGAAAATCCATCTTCTTTCGACACCAACGGTATTCTATAATTATCAAGTAAAGAGAATGCTTGGTTATAAATATGCTGAATATGCGCTGAACCAAATTCCGAAAAATCAAGACATCATTTTGCTCGAATTGGGAAGGTTGTCCGATGATTTTGGCACTAACAACGATAATTATTTAGACGATATTGCAGAAGAATTTGGGAAACGTGATGACAGTTACTTAACCTTATTGTTCCAAAACCCAACCTTGTTGAAGGCAATGCTTTTAGCGATTATTGGCATTCTCTTATTCGTTATTTTTAGATCCAAAAGAAAACGACCTGTTGTGCCTTATGTCAAAAAGAAAAAAGACATGACACTGGCATTTGCGGAGACGATTACCTCTATTTATTATTCAAAAAGGAATCCACATGGACTTTTGCAGGTGCAAAAGAAGAACTTCTACGCAATGGTTCAAAAACATTTTTATTTGGACCTTAATCGAAAAGACCAAGAAAATGTCCGCAATTCTTTAGCAGAAAAAAGTAATTATAATAGAAAAGATATTGAACAACTAGTTGATTTGTATGATGCAAAGGAAGAAAATGTGAACGACCAATACGTTGCGAATGTTTTGAGCCAACAGCAAGCGTTTTACAAATCGGTGGGTATTATTTCTGACAAAACCAAAGATAGAATTAAAGAACGAGAAACTGTTTACAGAAGATCCATGCTGATTCCGTCTATATTCATTTTAAGTGGTGTGTTTCTATTCTTCTTCGGACTTTATTATTTGGTTGCGTCTATTGGAATCGGAATAATTTTCTGGCCGGTTGGAGTTATTTTGGTTATTTTAGGAATAATCCGATTGTCTCAACCATTCTTAATTGTAAATGGGAAAAGTTGGCGATATTATTCTCTCTATGGAAAAAAGAAAGAGTACAATTCAAAAGAGATTACCAATATTGAACTATTAACAGACGGTGCAAAAGTTAACTTCGGCACACAAGAAAGACTAATTATTAATTATAAAGAATTAAGCCGCTTCGATCAAAAGCAATTGAAGCAGTTTATTTCTAAACTTCATACACAAGAATTATGAGTACATCCAATGAAGAAAACTACATGCCTAAAGAAGGCAATGAAGGCGCAAATTCTCCAGAAGAGAATGTAAACGCAACAAATGAAACACCCAATTCTGAAGAAAATCAAGCAAGTGTTGAGCCAAGTTCTGGAACACCAAATTATGGTTTTGAACGTCAGAATACAGAATTAATTTGGGTTTCTCAAAAGGTAAGTGAGGTCAGAACAGAACTCGGAAAATACATTATTGGTCAAACAGAAATGGTTGATTTACTAATGACAGGGATATTCTCCAACGGTCATATTTTGTTAGAAGGAGTTCCTGGAGTAGCAAAAACACTGTCTGCAAAAGTGCTTTCAAGATCACTGAATGTAGAGTTTAGCAGAATTCAGTTTACGCCAGATATGATGCCTTCCGACGTTATAGGAACATCTGTTTTTAATTCAAAGGAAGCAACGTTCTCTTTTAGAAAAGGGCCTATTTTTTCTAATATAGTTTTGATTGATGAAATTAATCGAGCACCAGCAAAAACACAAGCTGCATTGTTTGAGGTAATGGAAGAACGTCAAATTACTTACGACGGAACGCGTTATCCAATGACTTTTCCTTTTATTGTAATTGCTACGCAAAACCCAATAGAGCAAGAGGGAACTTATAACTTGCCTGAAGCACAATTGGATAGGTTTTTATTTAAAATCAAGTTGGATTATCCAGAATTGCATGAAGAAGAAGAGATATTGCAACGTTATAAAAATGAGATTAAATCACCTACCTTAGAAGATGTTAAAGCGGTTTTCTCCGCAGATGAAATAGCAAAAATTCAAACGGCTGTCGGGAAGGTAATTGTTGAAGATAATTTGGTGAAGTACATTGCGGCAATAACGCATAAGACTAGAAATCACGGTAAAATATATTTGGGAGGTTCTCCAAGAGCATCTTTGTCAATTATTAAATCTTCAAAAGCAATGGCAGCAATCAGAGGTCGTGATTTTGTCACTCCTGAAGACATTCAGTTTGTTGCGGTACACGTGTTGAATCACCGTTTAATTATGACACCAGAAGCAGAAATGGAAGGTGTTTCAGCAGAAGACGTAGTGGCAGAGATTTTAAAAACAATAGAAGTCCCAAGATAGG
>DQTF01000002.1 GCA_015662935.1 Crocinitomicaceae bacterium
GGACCGAAGCATAAATGTTTTCCTGAAGGGGAAGCTTTTATTGAAAATGGGGTTGGATTTTCTGTTTCAAGCACGGAAGAACTTCAAGAAGCTTACCGGAAGATTGTGGAGAATTATAAAAAGGTTAGTGAGAAGGAAATGGAATTTGTAGGGAGAAATGCAGGGGCGTCGGAGAGGATAATGTTGAAGTTAGAGAATATAAGTAAGTAGATTCTACTGTTTGCACAGAGAACCACAGAGAAGGTACAGAGGTTCACAGAGGAAGTTGACATTTGTTAAATTGATTCAAATTTATGTCTCATTGGGAAGTCTAAAGCTCGAAAACTCCAATGCTCCAGTGCTCCAGATTAAACAACTCACTTCCAGCTTAAAATTGATAATTTTTGTTTCGATTTGGTTCCATATTCTAACTGAATCTTTCTAACTAAGATTTCTAGGTATTCCCATTTTGCGCTTTTATTTGGTATTAGAGCAATGACTTCTCTGGCGGGAATCTCACCCACTGAAGAGTTAATTCTTTTATAGCCATTTTTATCTTTTTGAATGAAATATTCTGGCACCAATGTATAACCTCCGTGTTGTTCTACCATCTTTTCCAATAAATCAATGCTGCCTCCTTCATAATCCCATTCGTCTTTTGCATCACTCGATTTCAATTCGCAAAAATGCATCATTTGGGTCCGAAGGCAATTACCACTAGTCAGCAGCCATGGATGTTCATTCATCAGTTCCTCAATGTTCACTTCTTTTTTCTTCGCTGATGGAAAAAAAGCTTTAATTTCTTCTTGAAACAAAGGAATTGTTCTCCATTTAGAGTTGGAAACAGGTCCTGCTAAAATACCAATGTCAATTTTCCGATTTTCCAATGCCAAAAGAATTTCTTCCGTTTTTAATTCTTCGATGCTTAATTGCACATTAGGCAAAACTTCTTTCCATTGAGCATATAAATCTGGCAACATATAGGCAGATATCGTTGGAATGATAGCCATCCTTATCTCCTCTCTAAAGACACCCTCTTTTTTTGCAACAGTTCGTGATATCTTATTATATTCAGAAATCACATCCTGAAAAACAGGTAATAACTCTTTCCCAAAAGCCGTTAACTCTAGAGGGTTTCTTGATCGATCAAAAATAGGTGCACCTAATGTTTCTTCCGCTTTCTTTATTTGCATGGAAAGAGTCGGTTGCGTCACAAAGCATAATTCACTCGCACGTTGGAATTGTTTTTCTTCGTTCAATGCAAGAATGTATTGTATTTGTTGTATTGAAATCATGAATTAAGAATTAAGAATTAAGAATTAAGAAAATTACTCAATCCAAATGTATAATCAAAATCTATATCTAAATAAATTAATTCAATAATATTGATGGCTTCTTGCTCGTACCTTTGTTAGACAAAATGAATGTTATGAAAAAAGAAAACAGTTACACCGAAAAATTAAATACCCTTTTAGCAAGTTATCAGTTGCATTACCAAAACTTACGTTCGTTACATTGGAATATTAAAGGGCAGTCATTTTTTGAATTGCATTTAAAATACGAAGAATTATACACACGCTCACAGGTGATTATTGATGATATTGCTGAGAGAATTCTGTCAATTGGAGAAGTTCCCCTTTCTAAGTTTAGTGACTATATGAAACACAGTCCTATTAACGAGAATGAAATTATTCATGATGGAGCAACTGGAGTTGCTTACATCTTGGAAGGTCAAGAAAAACTACTTCTACAAGAACGCGAATTATTATCTTTGTCAGGAGAGATTGAAGACGAAGGAACCAATTCTTTAATGAGTGATTTAATTGGCGAAAAAGAAAAAACCAATTGGATGTTCAGATCTTGGCTAAGCTAAATTAGAAATGAGTATTTTTGAAAACAAATAATTAATAACAACACAAATAAAATAAATATGTCAGTATTAGTAGGTAAAAAAGCCCCGTCATTTAATGCGGCGGCTGTAGTAAATGGAGGAGAGATTGTTACAGATTTTTCATTGGACCAATACATTGGTAAGAATCACGTAGTATTATTTTTCTACCCAAAAGATTTCACATTTGTATGTCCTTCTGAGTTACATGCATTTCAATCTAAGCTTGCAGAATTTGAAGCAAGAGGAGTAAAAGTTGTAGCATGTTCTACAGACACAGAAGAATCTCACTGGGGATGGTTGCAAGTGCCAAAAGAAGAAGGTGGAATTAAAGGAATTAAGTACCCAATCATCGCGGACACAACAAAGACAATCACCGAAGCTTACGGATGCATGTTCGGAGAGTACGATTACGATGTTGATGGAAACATGATGGCTACAGGGCCAATGATTGCATTCAGAGGTTTGTATTTAATTGACAAAGAAGGAATTGTTCAACACCAATTAGTAAACAACCTTCCTTTAGGAAGAAATGTTGATGAAGCATTGAGAATGGTTGATGCTCTTCAGTTTGTTGAAGAAAATGGTGAAGTTTGTCCTGCTAACTGGGTAAAAGGTGAAGACGGAATGACTGCATCTTTTGATGGTGTTGCTGATTACTTGGCGAAGCATTAAAAAAGGTAAGGGTTGTTTTTGTTGTAGAGGTGCGATGCATCTCTACAACAAAAACAACCCTTTTTTATTCCACAAAATCCAAATCTCTACCGTGTGTTTCTTCTATTGTCAGTACAGAATAAATAGCCAAACTAAAAGCAATTGTTCCAACGACAATTGTTGCAATTAAAACTCCCTGATTAGGGTTATCAAAAACAACATTTCCTTTAATATAATTGTACAGAATCACCATCAAAGGCAAACTTCCTCTTACCATATTAGGAATCGTAGTTGCAGCTGTTGATCGAATATTGGTTCCAAATTGCTCCGCACCAACAGTCACAAACATTGCCCAATAACCTGTACCAAGACCTAACCACCCCATAAAAAAGTAATATCCATTTACCGTTTTTGCCATTCCAGAGAGCAATAGAACAACTCCAACTAGCGTAAACATTAACATCCAAAAAATTGCTTTCTTTCGAGATTCTAACCAATGACTGATAAAACCACTTGCAAAATCTCCAGCAGAAATCCCAATGTACGCCCACATGATGCAAGCACCTGGATCTATTTCTCCATCAATTCCTAATGGTGCTGCAAATTGATTTCCGAAGAAAGCAAAAATCCCAATGCAAAACCATGTAGGTAAACCTATTGCGATTATTTTTATGTATTTAATAAATCTTATTTTATTCGTGAAGAATGATAGGAAATTGCCCTTCTTGACACTATCATCTGTTTTTATATGATTAAACATCCCTGATTCTACCACTCCTATTCTCAGTAGCAACAACATCAATCCCAATACGCCTCCTATGAAATAAGTCATGGTCCAATCTCCAGAAATACCAACCGTTAATTTGGCAACAACCGCCCCCAACAAACCAAATCCTGCAACGAGTGAAGTTCCAATAGCACGAAGTTCTTTTGGTAATGATTCTGCAACCAACGTTATCCCTGCACCTAATTCTCCAGCAAGACCAACACCTGCAACAAACCGAAGAATGCAATACAATGTCGTCGTATCCATGAAAGTTAATTGCGGCAAGAAACCACAAGCAATGTTTGCAATAGAATAAACAAGAATAGAACCGAACAAAACAGTCAACCTTCCTTTCTTATCTCCTAGAGTTCCCCAGAGAATTCCTCCGACGAGCAAACCTAACATTTGCCAATTGAGAATCAAAGATCCTACTTTATCGACATCTAATCCGAGGTCTTTCAAACTGTCTATTCTAACGATGCCAAACAAGGTTAAATCATAAATATCAACGAAATAACCCAAAGCAGCCACAATGACGGGCAAGCTGAATAAATATTTTCTTTTCTGAGCAGGAGTAAATTGTTTCATAAGATAAAAATAGCATAATTCGAGAGTTCGGCCGCTTTGCATTTTTGACAATCCAACATATTTATCGCGGATTTCATTTTGGCACACTACTTTAATTTGCAAATACTTCCTTTTTTAATTCTTAATTCTCAATTCTTAATTAGTTTTGCTTATGCATTCTCACGAAAAATACATGCACCGTTGTCTTCAATTGGCAAAAATAGGACAGAGCAAGGTTGCTCCGAACCCTATGGTCGGTGCTGTTATTGTGTTGGACGACAAAATAATTGGAGAAGGATATCATCAAGAGCTTGGTCAAGCACATGCAGAGGTGAATGCAATTAACTCTGTTACTGATAAATCTTTGCTCAAAGATGCAACTATTTACGTTTCTCTAGAACCTTGTGCACACTTTGGGAAAACTCCACCTTGTGCGAACCTTATTGTTGAACATCGTTTTAAAAAGGTCATTATCGGAAGTCGAGATCCTCATTCTGAAGTTGATGGAAAAGGGATTAAAATTCTTCAAGAAAATGGCATTGAAGTCCTTTCGGCTGTTCTCCAAAAAGAATGCGACGAACTGAATAAACGCTTTTTTACCTTTCACCAGAAGAAAAGACCTTTTGTTTTTTTGAAATGGGCGGAGACAACGAATGGTCTGATTGACAACGGAGGTAATAAAGGAGGTGTCACTTGGATTTCTTGCAAAGAAACTCAAAGCATCGTCCACCTTTGGAGGACTGAAAACCAAGCCATTCTCATTGGAAGGAAAACCGTTGAGAATGACAATCCTTCTTTGACTGTGAGAGAAATCACAGGAAACAATCCAATTCGAGTAGTCATTGATTCTGAATTAAAATTAGACAACTCTTTGGCTATTTTTAACGATGACGCACCCACAATCATTCTTAATTCTGTCAAAAAATCACAAGAAGGAAGCAATGAATTTGTGAGGATGAAAAACCTAAGTCCTGCTGCTATTCTTCAAGAATTATACGAAAGAAATATCCAATCTATACTCGTCGAAGGTGGAACAAAAACACTTCAATCTTTCATAGATGAAAATCTTTGGGACGAAGCAAAAAGAATAATTGGACAACATTCTTTTAAAAATGGAACGGCAGCCCCAGTAGTAAATCAACCAGAAAAAAACATCGGGAACTTCTTCGGTGACACCTTTTTATCATACCGCAATCAATGATTCCATTTATACTCTCTATCTTCTCTTCAATAATTATTTTTGTCATTTTTAAGCTTTTTAAAAAATTTAAAATTGACACATTTCAAGCAATTGTTTTCAATTACTTTATGGCGGGAATTATTGGGATTTCACTCTACGGAAACACTTGGAACAATGCCGCTCTGGAACAAAACGGATGGATGGTATTCTCATTACTAACCAGTTTTCTTTTTATCTTTCTATTTTTTACAATGGGGAGAAGTTCACAAGAAAATGGTGTTGCATCAACTTCCATTGCAGTAAAGATGAGCATGGCATTCTCTCTTGTTATACTTATAGTTTATCATTCTGAAGTCCCTTCAGTATTGAAAATAACAGGAATTGTACTCGCTTTTCTAGGCGTTCTACTCGTTTCATTACCAGAAAAAAAAGCAACGGAGAAATCAAGGTATATTTGGATGCTTATCGTTTTGTTTTTTGGTTCAGGAGCACTTGATTTTATGCTTAACTATGTTCAAGAAAATAAGTTAGAAATATTAAGCCCTTCTTTATTTACCTCTTTCACAATGCTCGTCGCAGGCGTTATTGGAACTGCAATTTTAGTCTTTCGAATAGTAAAAGGGAAATCGAAACTTGCTGGAAAAAATATTATCGCAGGATTGATTTTGGGCATCCCTAACTTTTTTTCTATCTATTTTTTACTTTTATCCTACACAACAACAGGTTGGACTGACTCCACCGTTCTTGCATTGACAAATGTATCAGTGGTGCTCCTTTCTGCAATGTTTGGAATTATCCTTTTTAGAGAAAGAATGACGAAAATAAAAATCATCGGATTAATTGCCGCTCTACTTGCCATTACAACTTTGTATATTGCACAATAAAAAATTGCTATGAAAATACATCCTCTCAATACCGGAAACTTTAAATTAGACGGGGGCGCCATGTTTGGCGTAGTACCAAAAACTTTATGGCAAAGAACGAACCCTGCCGACAGCAACAACATGTGCGATTGGTCAATGCGATGTCTGCTCATTGAAGATGGAGACCGATTAATTCTAGTCGATACTGGAATTGGTGATAAACAATCTGAAAAATTCTTCTCGCATTATTATATGTCGGATGAAATGAGCTTAGAGCCAAATTTGAATAAATTAGGTTTTGGTTTGGATGAAATCACAGATGTATTTTTGACGCATTTGCATTTTGATCATTGCGGTGGAGCCATTCAATGGAACAAAGACAGAACAGCATTGGATACTGTTTTTAAAAACGCAACATACTGGAGCACAGAAAGCCATTGGAAATGGGCAACAGAACCCAACCAACGAGAGAAAGCATCCTTTCTGAAAGAAAATATCCTCCCAATTCAAGAAAGCGGGCAACTAAAATTTATTGACAGAAAAGGCGACTACACCAAAGATGTCTTCAATAATTTTGATGTATTATTTGTCGATGGTCACACAGAAAGCATGATGATTCCTCACATCAAACACCAAGATAAAACGCTCGTTTTTATGGCGGATTTATTGCCAAGTGTCGGTCACATACCTTTGCCATATGTAATGGGTTATGACACTCGTCCACTATTAACATTGTCGGAAAAAGATAAATTCTTAAAGAATGCCTCGAAAGAAGATTTTGTACTTTTCTTAGAGCATGACTATCACAATGAATGTTGCACTTTGCAAGAAACGGAAAAAGGAATTCGACTGAAAGATACTTTTTCATTCTCCGAAAGATTCTAGATTTTTTTTCGTAATTTGAACAGCTTTTAAACAAAACAACATGGACAAGTATTTATTAGAAATTCTCAAACTAGTCAACACGATTATCATTCCTGGATTAGGTGCGTTAACTATCACCAATAAAGAAACAGGTGAAATAATGTTCATGCCTTATCTCAAGCATGATGACGGAAAACTTTCTGCTCATATTGCAGAGAAAGAAGGTTGGGATGAGAATGAAGCAAAGAATTTAATTGCAAAATACGTCCGAGAAATTCAAGCAGACCTTGATCAAGGAGAAGAATACACGATGTATCAATTTGGTTCTTTTGTAAAAGTTGACGGCGATATTGAATTTAAAAACTGGAAAAAACCAACAGGAAAAGTTGAAAACGAATACATTCCTCCAGTTGTAGAAAAAGAAGTTGAGCAAGAACCAACGAAAGAGAATCCGAAGGTAGTTGAACTGAAAGAAGACCCTGTTGAAAAGCTTGAAGAAAAAGTAGCGGAAGAAAAATCAACTCCAATTATCCCAATAATTCCGAAGGAAGTCAATTCGACTGAGATTAAGAAAGAACTGAACATCGAGGAGAAAGAAGAACAAGAAGCAACTGTTGCGAAATTGGTAAGCTTACAAGAAATCCAAGATAAGAAAGAAAAAAAGAAAAAAAAGGGAGCAGGTTTTTGGATCGGAATTGCCATGCTTTCAATTCTCTTGATCGGAGGAGCATATGTGGGACTCAATTATGATTCTGTAAAACAACATCTTCCTTTTTTAGCAGATAATTCTGTAACTGAAACGGAAGAAGGCGAAGACGTTGAAGAATCAACACCTCTAGAAGAAAGTGACATTATAGACGAACAGCTTTCTGAAACTTCTGATGATGACAGCCTCGAAGATGAGATTTCGGAGGAAGTTACAGAAGAAAATGACGCAGAGATATCTCCCGAAGAAATCATTGAAGAAGAAGTCGCTTTATCAAATAACACGAGTTTTTCTTCAGAATTACCTTACCAAATTATTGCGGGAGCATTTTCTGAGGAAGCAAATGCAACTAGATTAGTCGAAAAACTAAAAGGTGAAGATTATCCTGCTTTGCAAATGAAAAGAGGATCGAAATACATGGTCAGTGTAAAGTCTTTTGCAACAAGGGCAGATGCACAAGCAGAACTTGCAGCAATCAAAGAGGTTGCTTCTGGGGGTTGGATAACAAAATGGTAAATAAAATAGTAGTAGGGATACGCGACCTATCCCTACTACTATTTTATTACAAGCGCTCTACTAAATCAACCAATCGATTAGAATATCCAGCTTCATTATCATACCAAGCAAAAACCTTCACCATATTTCCAACAACTGAAGTTAACTGAGCATCAAAAATACAACTGTGTGGATCACCAATGATGTCTGCTGAAACAATTGGATCAGTTGTGAATCCTAAAATTCCTTTTAACTCATTCTCAGAAGCTTTTTTCATTGCTGCAACTATCTTTTCAACAGAAGGCGCATCTTTACAAATAAATGTAAGGTCAGTCAACGAACCATCTGGAACTGGAACTCTGATTCCAACACCGCCAATCTTCCCAGCTAATTCTGGAAATATTTTCGCCAATGCATTTGCTGCTCCTGTTGTTGTTGGTACAATTGA
>DQTF01000163.1 GCA_015662935.1 Crocinitomicaceae bacterium
AAACCTTTCCCTTTTTCATTGTTCTTGAAATTAATTAATTGTGGGACAAGTAAATCGTATTCTTCTGCTGCAATTGATAATGTTAGTCGATTATCATGCACTGGTCTTTCAATAATAAATAAATGAACAACAAAAACCGCAACACTTAGTGCAATTCCCACCGGCACAAATAGCTTTTGAGCTGTTCTTTTGTTATTCATATTGCGAATATATGCTATTTTTGTTTTGAGTGAGTCAAAGAAAAAAAATATTATTGCTGGGAGATGTAAATTCCATTCATTTGCAAAAATGGGCAATTGGATTGAAAGACGATTTTGATATTACCATAATTTCTCTTGATCCACTAGAAGTTGAAGTTGAAGAATTCAAAAGCATTGTAATTTTTTCTAACAAGGAGAAAACAGCAAATCAAAGCGGAAAGCTAACCTACTTGAAGTCAATACTACGATTTAGAAAGTTTCACAAAGAAATTGATCCAGATTTTGTACACGCGCATTACTCATCATCCTACGGGTTGATTGGAGCATTATTGAAACCAAAGAAATTTTTTATCTCAGTATGGGGAGAAGATGTGTATGAGTTTCCAAAAAGATCTTGGATTCACAAAATAGTTTATAAATGGACAATTAAGAAGGCACACCGACTCTTTTCAACTTCACATGATATGAAGGTTGAACTAGAAAAATATACATCGAAAGAAATCACAGTCATACCATTCGGAATTGATTTGTCTCTTTTTGAAGAAAAGAAAGTAGAGCATTCTTCTGAACAGTTTGTTGTTGGGACAGTTAAAGCGTTGGAACATATTTATGGAATTGACAAGTTGATTTCTGCCTTTGCTTTATTTCACAAGAAGGTTCCAAAAAGTAAATGTGTGATTTATGGAAAAGGAACTGCCGAAAAGGAACTCAAAAACCTCTCGGCTGAACTTGGAGTTCAAAATGCTGTGTTTTTCAAAGGATTCATTCCAAATACCGAAGTTCCAAAAGCAATTTATGAAATAGATGTATTTTGTGTTCTATCAAGGCAAGAAAGTTTTGGCGTTGCAGCAGTTGAAGCTTCGGCATGTGGAACTCCAGTAATTGCATCCAATATAGGAGGATTACCAGAGGTTGTAAAAGATAAAGAAACGGGTTATATTGTGAGTAGTGATATTCACCAAATTAGCGAAAGAATATCGGAACTTTATCATGACGAGGATTTGAGAAAAAAAATGGGACAGGCAGGTAGGAAATTTGTCACAAGTCAATACGATTGGCATAATAATGTTAAAACGATGAAACAGTTTTATAACGAATAGTTAATGGGTAAAATCAGTTTTATAAAATGGTATGAAGGAATACTTGGAGCAATCGTTTTTTTGATGATTGTTGCACCCCGTTTAATTGGAGTGGGTGTTGTTTTACTACTATCTGTTTGGGTCGTTGGTCTTGTCAATAAAAAAATGGTGTTTAAATTTAACGCGTTGAATTTATTTTTTTTATTGCTGTATATCTCTTATTTAGTAGGAACTATTTACACCAACAATAGCGACGTAGCATTCAAATACCTTGAGTATAAATTAACATTTCTCTTGTTTCCTCTCGTGTTTTTTTTTAAGCCAAAAGAGTTATTGTCATTGCGAATCCCTGCAACTAGTTTAATTTCGGGTGTTCTTGTGGTTTCCTTTTTAGGATTGATAAACTGCATTCCTTTGTATTTCGAAGAA
Organism: Crocinitomicaceae bacterium; assembly: GCA_015662935.1. GTDB lineage: Bacteria > Bacteroidota > Bacteroidia > Flavobacteriales_D > Crocinitomicaceae > UBA4466. Next base: position 1,709 of record DQTF01000163.1, read on the forward strand.
AAGGATTTTAATTTTTTATTGAGCACAAATTTCTCATACATACATCATCCTACCTATTTGTCTGTTTACGCCGCGTTTGGATCTTTCCTATTAATTATTGGAAGAAAGAGAAAATGGCTTTATTATTCAACATTAAACGTAGTAATTTTATTCATTCTCCTTTCGCTTGTTCAAGTATTATGTTTTTCTCTTGCAGGTTTCTTGTTTTTGTTAGTTCTTCTTTCAATTCTCGCAATGACTTGGGTGAAAAACTCCTTTTCGAAATCAATTTTTTATGGTTTTATAATCGTAGGAATGATTTCACTTTTTGGCGTGGTTAAATATACCCCAGGGGTTAATACGCAATTCCAATATTCAATTGATTATTTGGTGGAATATTGGGAGAATCCTCAAGAATTTTTCCGAAGCAAGCAAACATACGTTGGAGGTAGTGAAACACGCTTGATAATGTGGGCTGCTTCTGCTCAGGTTTTTGCAGAACACCCTTTAGGAGTTGGGACAGGAAATGTGGATGATTATTTGACCGATAAATTAAATGAAATTGGTCAACCTCACATGGCAAAAAAGAAATTAAACCCCCATAATCAATTTTTGCAAACAGGAGTAGAAGTAGGAATTGTCGGACTTACTCTTCTTCTGTTGATTGTATTCTACGGGATTTATTACTCGATTAAAACTAAAAACTGGCTCCTTCTTTTTCTAATAATAAGTTTAGCTTTTAATTGCCTATTTGAATCAATGTTGCAAAGACAAAGCGGAATTGTATTTTATACTTTTTGGATATGCTTTCTTGCAATCAGTGATTTTTATGTACCACTTAAAGTAATCGAAGAATGAAATTGTCCATCGTCATACCGTGCCGCAACGAAGTTGATTACATCGAAGAGTGCATCAGCGCCATCTACTCGAATGAATTACCAAAAGACACTTCCTTGTCTGTATTCATTGTTGATGGATTAAGTGATGATGGAACTAGAGAGAAGATTCAAGCATTGAAAATCACTCACCCAAGTTTGGTTTTAATTGATAATGTAAAACAACAAACACCTTTTGCTTTTAACCTTGGGATTCTTGCTGAAAAAGAAGCCGATTACATACAAATCGTTGGAGTTCGCCAAATATTATCAACCAATTATTTAAAGAAGGCAATTGAAGTTTTTCAAGATAATAGTGAAAATTGGTGTGTTGGTGGAAAGGTGAATAATGTGTATCTCAATACCAAAGGAAGAATCATTGCACAAGCGATGTCAACATCCTTCGGAATGGGATTGGGGAATTTTAGAACGCTTGATAAATCAGATTTTGTTGACACCGTTGGAACGCCAATGTATAAAAAAGAAGTCTTTGAAAAAATAGGTCTTTTTGATGAGGTCTTGGTTCGGAATCAGGACGATGATTTTAATTATCGAGTAACGCAAGCAGGAGGGAAGATCTTCTACAACAATGATATTTCACTAAAATATTATGTCAGAGCAACTTTTTCTGGTCTTTGGCGACAGTTTTTTCAATACGGTTATTGGAAGGTTTATGTCAATCAAAAACACAGTTCTGTAACAACCTATCGACAGTTGGTTCCGCCAGCTTTTGTGTTATATTTATTTACTGTTTTAATTCTTCCATTATTTGGAATAAAAGTATTTTTTGTTGGCTTATTTCCACTGATTATTTATGTATTAATGAATGTCTTCTTTAGTTTTAAACTGGCAAAAAGCAGTGCAGACGCTCTTCAGTTATTGATCACCTATCCAATTCTCCACATAAGTTATGGATTGGGTTATGTAAAAGGACTCATCGACTTCTTATTGTTCAAAAAACAACCTTCTGAGAATCAAAAAAAACTATCGAGATAATAGTAT
>DQTF01000057.1 GCA_015662935.1 Crocinitomicaceae bacterium
AGATCTGGTTAAGGTTGCAAAAATGTACATGGTTCTATATGATGATGGATGGACTAACATTTTCGCGGCTAATAGCTTGTTACCCTTCGATGAATTAGTGGAGATAGCTAAAGAGGCGGGAGTTCCAAGACCAGCAAGACCAGAACCTAATAAGTTCGATATAGTTTTAACAAATCCTCCATTTGGAACAAAAGGAAAAATAAAAGACCAGAGGATCCTAGCTCAATTTGACCTAGCCCATAAATGGAAATACGATAAGAAACAGAAGAAATGGATTAAGACAAGTCAGCTCCTAAGAGAACAGACACCAGAAATTCTATTTATTGAGAGGTGCTGGCAACTATTAAAACCCTACGGAAGAATGGCAATTGTTCTACCAGATGGAATATTGACAAACTCAACCTTAGGATATGTTAGACAGTGGATAATGGATCATGCTAGAATATTGGCTGTAGTATCTTTGCCTCAAGAAACTTTTGTCCCTTATGGAGCAGGAACTAAAGCATCGGTGCTATTTATTCAGAAAATACCCGAAAAGGAGTTAAAGAAGTTGAACAAAAAAGGGTACTCAATCTTCATGGCAGTAGTTGAGAAAATAGGGTATGATGTTAGGGGAAGAACAATCTTCAAGAGAGATGATGAAGGAAATATCATAAAAGATGAAAATGGCAAACCAATTATTGATACAGACATACCGATGATTATAGCGAAGTTTGAGGAATTCAAGAAGGAAAACAACTTTGGTTTTTAAGGTGGTAAAAATGGCTAAAATTTTAATAATAAACTCGCTTTATGTAAAAGAGGAAGAAAAACTTAGTGCAGAAACATTCAGACCAGAATATGTGAAAATTCTTTCTAAACTAAGAAAATTAAAAAATGTGATTAAATTTGGAGAACTGATTTCAAAAATTGTAAATGGAGACGAAATTAGAACATTTGTTAAAGATGGACTGCCATATATACGTGTTTCAGATATGAATATGTTTTTTGTTGAGACAAGAAATATCGTTAAAATTCCGAAGAATTCTAAAATCAAAAAGAACATAAAACTTTCAGAGGGTGATATCTTAATTTCAAGAAGCGGAACAATCGGAGTAGCAGCCATAGTTACCCATGACATTAAAGATGCAGTAATAAGTTCTGATATTATAAGAATTGCTTTAAAGTCCAAAAACCAATTAAATCCATATTACTTGTCCGCCTTTCTTAATTCAAAATATGGTTATTATCAAATCTTACAAAAGAGTTATGGAGGTGTAATACCAAAAATTAGTCAAAAAGGATTAAAAGAAATATTTATCTACTTGCCTCCCAAAGACTTTCAGCTTTATATAGAACGACTTGTAAAACAAGCTTACGAAAAGAGAAAACTATCTGAACAGAAATACCAGCAGGCAGAAGAGAAACTTTACGAACTTTTAGGGATCAGCAAAGAAGAGGTTGAAAGGTTAGAAGTTGAAAGAACATATGAAGCTAATTTCAAAGAAGTTAGAGAAGCTTTTAGGTTTGATGCCGAATATTATCATCCAAAATATACCAAAATTGTAGAATTGTTGAAAAAATCACCATTCAAGATTAAGACCATTAAGGAAGTTGTGAAAATTTCAAATGAGAAAATAGATCCTACTAAGGATCCATATAGGACTAAGAAATTTAGGTATGTTCCAATTGCAAAAATAAATGAAAGTGGAGAAATCTTCGAGTGGGAAGAGTTTTATGGTTGGCAAGCTCCAAGCAGAGCTAGAATGGTAGTAAGGAAAGGAGATATTTTGGTTCCTTCGTTATCAGGAACATTTGATAAAATAGCATTGGTTCCAGAGGAGCTGGACAATCAATTAACCACTACGGGCTGTTTTGTCGTTAGAGCAGTAAAAGATTATCCAGAGTTTTTATTTCTATTGCTTAGAAGTCCATTAGTTAAGAGACAATTAGAGCGATTAACCACAGGTGCTATAATGCCAGCAGTTCCAAAGAAAGCATTCGGAGATTTATTTATTCCAGACATTCCAAAAGAGAGTCAGCAAGAGATAGCCACTTTAATTAAAGAATACATCGAACTAAGAAAGGAGGCAAGACAGCTTATTCAAAAAGCTATTAGGAAAGTTGAGGAGGCTATTGAAAATGCCTCAAGATTTAGCAGAAAGTAATAGAGAAGCGTTAATTCTGCACATTTCAGTAGGCGTTCGGAGTATATATTTTGCGTCTTTTAGACGCACATAATCTCGATCTCATTTCTCCTCTCAACTTTTGAAGAGTTCGTATTGTTCTTGAGTAAATACAACCTGAATTCTCCTTGACTCCTTTTTGTTACTCATTCAATACACCTCTAATACTCAAAATGTCCACATTAGATAAACATATTAAAATAATGCGTTATCATGCTAAGTTTCAGCAATCTATAAAATTAACAGAAGCTGTTAAAATATTATTTGAGTGAAGTTAAAAGAGCACCCTAATAGAAGTTACTTCACTTGAAAAAGAGAAAAAGGGAAAGCTAAATTTACACTGGAATTATGTAGGCCACTCCGTGCTTGTAAATGTATATTAAGCCGTCTTTAGTCTCCAGAATAAAGAGGTATGTAGATACGTCAGTTATCCGCCCTATAAACACTTCTCCAGTCAGCAT
>DQTF01000051.1 GCA_015662935.1 Crocinitomicaceae bacterium
AATTAAAAGAGTTTTTGAATTTTCTGAAAAATGGATTTAAAATCAAATAACTATTAGAACCGATGACAAAAAAAGAAAAAGCAAGTTATATCATTGAAGAACTGGAAAAGTTATATCCGACGACACCAATTCCTTTAGATCATAAAGATCCATACACTTTATTGATTTCGGTTTTACTTTCTGCACAATGCACAGACAAACGAGTCAACCTCATTACTCCTACCCTCTTCAATTTAGCAGACAATCCATTTGATATGATTAAATTGACGGTCGAAGAAATCAGGGCCATTATTCGTCCTTGTGGTCTTTCTCCAAGAAAATCTCAGGCAATCTTTACTCTTTCTGAAATGCTCATCGACAAATACGAAGGAGAAGTTCCTCAAGGTTTTGAGCAACTAGAAGAATTACCTGGTGTAGGACACAAAACAGCATCCGTTGTCATGGCGCAAGCATTTGGCGTTGCTGCATTTCCTGTTGATACGCATATTCATCGTTTGTTAATTCGTTGGGGTATTACAAAGGGAAAAAATGTAGTAGAAACAGAAAAAGATGCCAAGAAAATCTTTCCAGAAGAATTATGGAACAAATTGCATTTGCAAATCATTTTTTACGGTAGAGAATACTCCCCTTCTCGTTCTCCAAAATATGACATCGATTTTATAACTAGAGAAATAGGGACGGTTACGGCAAAGAAAGAATTAAATTAGCCCTAGACTTAAACCTTTGACCTATTCACTGGTCAAACAAAAAATAACTTACCAAAAGCAATTATTATGAACAAAGCAATTTTATCATTCGCAATTTCAGTTTTTCTGTTTCTTGGATTTAATTCAATAGCGCAACATAAACATAACCACCAAAATCATAGTCAACACAAAGCTCATCATAACTGGTCAAAATTAGGATCAAGAACCGTTGATTACAAACTAGACAAAGATGTAATACATGTTGGAGCTAAAGAGGGTGGTTTTACAAAAATCAAAGTAGAAGTTCGTGGAGGCGCTGTCAATACGCACAAAATGGTTCTTCTCTACATGAACGGTACGAAAGAAACAATAACTCTTAAACATAATTTTAGCAAAAATTCAGGTTCTAGAGTTATTGATATTAAAGGTGGAAAACGTTTAATAAAAAACATAACGATGTTCTATGACACGAAGAGTTTAGCAAAAAGCAAAGCCGTAATCTATTTGCTCGGTAGACATTAAATAGAGAATAAATTATTCTTAGAAAGCGAAGGCAAATTGTCTTTGCTTTTTTTTATGTCTTCTATTTTCATCTTCAATCTTAACCATTTATCCCTTTCTTCCTTTCATTCTTCGCTAAGAATTACTATCTTCAAGCACTCAAAAAAAAATACAATGAACTCAATTATACACATGAAAAATAACTTCACATATATCGCACTTTTCACAGCAGGTATCCTTGCAACATCTTGCACACCGGAAACGACAGAAGTTGCAGACAACACAGCAAAAGAGCAAGTATCAACCGATGATGTAACGGTCGATCGTTTTGCTGACATTCAAATTTTACGTTACGATATTATCGATTTTGACAAGTTAAGTCTTGACCAGAAGAAATTGGTCTACTACATGTCGCAAGCAGGCTTAGCTGGTAGAGATATCATTTACGATCAAAATAACGCTTATAATTTAGAAATTAGGCACGCGTTAGAGAATATCATTTCAAATTATGACGGCGACAAAGAGTCAGAAGATTGGAAAAATTTCATGACCTACGCTAAACAAATTTGGTTTGCTAATGGAATTCACCACCACTACGGAATGGATAAAATAATGCCTTTATTCTCTCGAGAATATTTCGCAGAATTAACTACCGCAACCAACACGAGCATCAGCAAAAAAGCAACAGAAGTTATTTTTAGTAATCAACTAGAAATGAAACGTAAAGTGAAAGATGCAGACGTTGACATGATTGCTGCTTCTGCAAATGGATTCTACGGAGAAGGTGTAACGCAAGAAATGGTAGAAGCTTTCTACGCTGACAAAATTGACCCTAATAACAAAAGACCTATTGAGCACGGATTGAATTCTACAATGGTTCTTAAGGATGGACAATTGGTAGAAGAAGTTTGGAAATCTGGTGGTAAATATGGTGCTGCAATTGACAAAATTACATTCTGGTTAGAAAAAGCTTCAGGAATTGCTGAAAATGAGGGTCAAAAAGCGGCATTAAATAAATTAATAGAATATTATAATACAGGAGATTTAAAAACATGGGACGATTACAATGTTCTTTGGGCAAAATCAACGGAAGGAGATATTGACTGGATAAATGGTTTTATTGAAGTGTATGGAGATGCAATTGGAAAAAGAGCATCCTACGAAAGTATCGTTCAAATAACAGATTTTGAAGCATCCAAGCAAATGAAAGTGGTTGCAGAAAAAGCACAGTGGTTTGAAGATAATTCTCCGTTGATGCCAGAACACAAAAAGAAAAATGTGAAAGGAGTAAGTTATAAAGTTGTGCAAGTTGCCAGTGAGTCTGGAGATGCTTCTCCTTCTACTCCAATTGGCGTGAATCTTCCAAACAACAACTGGATTCGTCAAGAAGTTGGTTCCAAATCTGTGAGTTTAGGAAACATCATTGCTGCCTACAATAATGCATCTGGAAGCGGAATGTTGCAAGAATTTGCGAATGACCAAGAAGAAATTGACAGAGCTAAAAAACACGCGCATCTTGCAGGAAAATTGCACACGGCTTTGCACGAAGTTGTCGGGCATGCATCAGGACAAATCAATGATGGAATTGGACAGCCTGCAGAAACTTTAAAGAACTACGCCAGTACTTTGGAAGAGGCAAGAGCAGATTTAGTTGGTTTGTATTACATCATGGATGATAAATTAATTGATTTAGGATTGATTTCAACATTAGAAGTTGGGAAGGCAGAATACGATGGTTACATCAGAAATGGTATGTTGACTCAATTGCAACGACTTGACCTCGGAAAAAATGTGGAAGAAGAGCACATGCAGAATCGTCAATTGGTTGCTGCTTGGGTAATTGAGAAAGGAGCAAGTGAGAATGTAATTGAAAAAATTGAGCGTGATGGAAAAACGTATTACAATATCAATGATTACGATAAACTTCGAGTATTATTCGGTGATTTATTGAGAGAAATTCAACGAATTAAGTCGGAAGGTGATTACGAAGCTGGAAAAAACTTAGTTGAAACTTATGGTATAAAAGTAGATCAAGCAATTCATCAAGAAGTATTAGGCAGAGTAAAACCATTGGACATTGCGCCGTATAGAGGCTTTGTCAATCCTGTTTTTGTTCCTGTGATGAATGATGATGGGGAAATTACGGATGTTAAAATAGAGAATACGCAAGACTTTGTGGAGCAGATGATGTTTTATGCGAAGGAGTATGGGAGTTTGAAGTAGGTTTCTGTTAGAATGTGGAGTAAGTGCGAGTGGAGAATGGAGCTGGCTTGTGTTAAAGAGAGGAGTAGAATTGAATTATTAGAAAATTAAAAAAGAATATGAAGACAAAAAAAGATATAGTAGAAAATTGGTTACCCAGATATACAGGTGAGAAATTAGAAAATTTTGGGGAGTATATTCTTCTTTGCAACTTTAAGAATTATGTGGATTTCTTCGCGGAGTTTCATGGGGTTGAAGTTGTGGGTCGTGATAAGCCGATGCAATGTGCAACTGCAGAAGGAATTACCATTATCAACTTTGGTATGGGTAGTGCATCAGCTGCAACGTGTATGGATTTACTTTCTGCAATACAACCAAAAGCAGTCTTGTTTTTAGGTAAATGTGGAGGATTGAAACGCAAGAACGAAGTTGGAGATTTAATTTTACCAATTGCTGCTATTCGAGGAGAAGGAACAAGTAATGATTATTTCCCGGCAGAGGTTCCTGCATTACCATCTTTTGCATTGCAAAAAGCAATTTCAACAACCATTCGTGATTTTGAAATGGATTATTGGACTGGGACATGCTACACAACCAACCGTAGAGTTTGGGAACACGATGACGAGTTCAAAGACTACCTAGTTAAGGTTCGAGCAATGGCAATCGATATGGAAACGGCGACTATTTTTACAGTAGGCTTTGCCAATGAGATTCCAACGGGAGCATTGTTATTGGTTTCTGATCAACCGATGGTTCCAGAAGGTGTCAAAACAAGTGCGAGTGATTCTTCCGTAACTGCAGAATACGTTGATGCACATATCAGAATTGGCATCAAGTCATTGAAGCAATTAAAAAACAAAGGAAATACAGTGAAGCACCTTCGCTTCGGTTAGTAAAAATATTTTGAAAAAAAGAGCAGTTTATTTAATGGGGATAATCACTTTGGTGGTTTTCCCCATTCCTACATTTATAGCTCTCTATTTTTTAGAGGGTACAATGCCACTAGAGATTTTTCAAGTGGAGAATGCGACTGCCTATCCTATAATTGTCGGTCTTGCCTTAGGAGTATTCTACGCGGTTCTCGCTCTTTTCTTTATGCAAACAAAAGTATTTGAAAAACTACCTTCTCGGATTGAGCAAGTTGTCAAAGACATGAATCTTTCTATTCTCGATTGCATTTTTCTATCAATCTGCGCAGGTGTTGGAGAAGAATTACTTTTTCGTTCGGGTGTGCAATACTATTTAGGGCCAATTATTACCTCCATCATTTTTGTTGCCATTCACGGTTATCTCAATCCTTGGAACTGGAGAATGTCGCTCTATGGATTAATTGTACTTCCATTTATTCTTTTAATTTCTTATGGATTTCAAAGCTTCGGGTTATGGTTTAGTATCGCTGCACACTTTTCTTATGATTTAGTGTTATTCATTATCATTTCTGAAAGCTGGAAGAGAAATAAATCTATTGCTTACTAAAGCTTTTGTATCGTTTGAATACTTTTTTCTCCGTTCTTAAACAGAATGATTAGTTGGTATTTGCCAATAGGAAATTTTTCGATATTTAAAGTTGTCTTTTTAGACCTTTTTAGTCGCTTTCCTGAAGAATCGATCAGAATAATTTCATCAATAGATCTTTCCGCTTCCACATGAATTACATTCTTTGTAGGATTTGGATAAATACGAATTTCACTGTCTATAATTGTTTCATCAATTCCCAAAGTTGTGCATTGTAAGCCACCTAATAAACCTCCATCCCAAAAGTGATCGAATTGTGCGCAATGAATCAGAACGAAATCAAAGTCATTGATTCCAACACCAGCTGGAACATTCAACACTTGCGCACCGCTACTTGCTATTGCTCCAATTAGTACATTGGTATTATTTACATTCGTTGGAGAAGTATCGCTAATTGCCAAGTACAAATCTAAATCTGGTCCATCAGTTGTAGAAAAATCACTGGATAATATAACAGTAAAAATCCCTGCAGAATCTTGAAGGGTGGCTGTTCCTTGCGCTAAGTAATCTCCCGAAGTAGCTCCGAAGTCAGAGACAGTTCTAGTGCAAACAACTTGTGAAGTACTGAGGTTTGCAGTTATTATAAAAGCAAATGAAATGATTAATTTTTGAATCATAATTACGTATATTTTCTATTAGACGAGCAGCTATTTTTTCCTTACAAAAAAACAACGATTCTAAAAGTGGTGGATTCTTACTTGAAAGAAGCATTGTTAAATACAGCACAGAATAAGCTAGGATGAAAACCACACGAAAGGTTCGCGCGGCAGCTTGGGTTTTTCCTACCCTGACTGGACAGGTTCCTAACCACTTCTGGTGGTCCCAAGTCTAAGGATAGAGTTTCATAGACTTTGCACAGTAAAGTAATTTCT
>DQTF01000074.1 GCA_015662935.1 Crocinitomicaceae bacterium
GTTATTCTTGCAGGAATTATCCTTTTCTACCGATGGAATCAAACAAAAATAAAGCAGCAACAGAAAGAAGCGGAAATGTCTCAAACTTTACTGAGAACACAAATGAATCCACATTTTGTATTTAATGCAATGTCTGTAATTCAAAGTTATATTTTTGACAACGACACGGTCAATTCTTCCAAGTTTTTGGTCAATTTTTCACGATTGATGCGACTTATTTTAGAGAATTCTCCAAAAAAGCATATTCCAATTGAAACAGAGATTGAGATTTTAGAAAAATATTTAGGCATGCAGAAATTGCGCTTTCAAGATAGGTTCGAATTTGATATTCATGCCGACCAAGAGTTATTTGATTCGCATGCAATCATTCCCCCTATGATTACACAGCCTTTTATTGAAAATGCTATTGAACACGGGCAATTACATACAATTGATGGAGGTTTCATCCATGTAACCTTTAAGAAGAAAAACGAGATGTTATTGATTTCAATTATTGACAATGGCGTTGGAAGAAAGCATTCTGCAAAAAACAAAAAATCTTCTGCGCATAAGAGCATGGCAATAGATATTACAAGTCAACGGATTAACAATCTAAACACAAAATTTAACACTGACGGAAGTTTACAAGTAGAAGACTATGACAAAGACTTGCAAACTGGAACAAAAGTGTTAATTTCGTTACCCTACTCTGTTGATTCTAACTCAACACATTAAATAGCACTATGAAAAAGATATTGATTATCGATGATGAAAATAGAACACAAGAACTAATCGCTAAAATGATTGATTCTTTTGGCATGGACATCCAAACAATTCCAGAGGGAGAGAATGTGCAATCAGGAATTGCTGCTATTGAAAAATACAATCCTGATATTGTTTTCTTGGATATTCAAATGCCCGACGGAACAGGATTTGATGTTTTAGCGTCTATTCCAAACAAGAATTTTGAGGTTGTCTTTATTACCGCTCATGAGGAATTTGCTATTAAAGCCATTAAATTTAGTGCATTGGACTATTTACTAAAACCTGTTGACTTATCAGAATTAAAAGCAGCTACGCAAAAAGCGATTGATGCAATTGATGATAAAGAAGACCATTCTCAGTTTGAGGCTCTGCAAAGTAACATTCAACCGAACGAGAAAAGAAGGTTGGTTCTAAAAACGCAAGAAAGTGTCCATGTTGTAGAACTGGATCAGATTATTCGTTGCGAAGCAGATAGAAACTATACATCTTTCTTTTTAGTTGATAACAAAAAGATACTTGTTTCTAAAACCTTGAAAGAATACGAAACACTTTTATCAGGACATAATTTTTTACGTGTTCAACAATCACATTTAGTTAACCTGAATTTCATTGACCGGTACGATAAAAAAAATGGAGGAGCAGTTGTCATGAAAGATGGGTCTGAGGTTCCTTTATCTCCAGCGAAAAGAGAAGTGTTTTTTAAGAGATTAGAGAATCTTTAAAACGAAAAATAAATCCGTACTGCCGAAATATTCATTCAAACGTTGTCAATATTCATTTAGCTAGCTGTGAACCATTTATAATCCGTATACTTGAATAAGAAATAAGGAGAAATATCAGGAATCTTTCTTTTAGTTTCGCTTTGAGATGTTGAAGAAATAAATACACTGCTTGGAGAGGCAGTTTCATTTTCTAGTTTGATTAAAGAGTATAACAGTTCTTAATTTACTTCAATTCTTAAAGCTGTGGAAACACAAGCTTAAAGAAAGTTCCTGATTTCTTATTTTTAAAAAGTTTTAAATAAAAGTTTATTGTATTACTACTACAAAAACTACCTTAAAAAAGAGCTAAGAAGTTAGCTCTTTTTTATTTTATATAAAACGGGTCTACTTGGTGTTGCATCATTTTCAAAAGGCGCCGTCTGAATATTCAAGACGTAGTTGCTATCTATAATTTCATCCGAGACAAAAATCAATTCTGTAATTGTTCTTTCAAAATTTGGATTCTTTGGAACCTCCCAAAATGCGTGATGAAAAGCTAATTCTCCATTATCGTTTTCCCTATCAACCGAAGGAAGGTCAATTAGTAAATGTTTAATTCCAGCATCGAGTAGGACTTGCACGCATCGAACATCTAAATAAGGTGGGTTTGTTGCAGAGTAATCCATCGATTTTTTAGTGATTTTATTGGGCGTTGTCCTTATTATTAATGCTTCAACATCAGGGTTTATTGTTGGAAACTGTTCTGGCAAAACCACTAAGTCAACCTCACCATCTTCTCTTACTAATTCTTTAGGTGAAATAGAAATGAGTTGTGCTTGGAAGAAATATTCGGATAGAGTTTCATTTATAGAAAATACTTCTTCGGTAATATGTCCTAAACATTCTGTATGTGTTCCATGTCCATGTGGGTTGAAAAACACATTTCTAAAATTAACACTACCACCTTTTTTTACAGAACCTGTAAATTGATCTGTCATGACTGCTTCAAAACGAGGAGCAGATACATACCACGCTTTTGGGTTCTCCTCAGAGTTTCTCAATGGAATTGAAATATCCAGAGGCCTAGAGGTATCAATAAAGTTGTTATTATCAATGTGTAGTTTCATAAGAACGAATATAGTCTAAATTAGAATTATTACAAGTTTTTTCTTTTCTTTGAAACATGATAGATAAAGAAATTGAGGCAATTATTTTTGATTACGGAGGAGTGTTAATCAATCTCGATTATCAATCAACGATTGATGCGTTTGAAGAGCTTGGAATTTCTAATTTTGATGAAATGTATTCTCAAGCTGCCCAATCAAATTTGTTCAACGATATAGAAACAGGACAAATAACTCCTAGCTACTTTGTTAATTCATTGCTTGAGTTTTTACCAAAAGGGACTTCTAAAATTCAAGTCATCAATGCATGGAACGCAATGATTAAAAATGTTCCTCGATGTTCTATTCATTTAATAGAATCTCTTCAAAAAAAAGGATACCAATTATTTTTATTAAGCAACACCAACCAGTTGCACATTGATATAGCTGATAGAGAATGGAATAAAGTTTCTCACCTGACTATTCAATCAATGTTTGATGCTGTTTATTATTCTCACGAGATAAAAATGAGAAAACCAAATCGAGAAATATTTGAATTTGTTTGCAATCAAAACCAGCTAACCCCTTCTAAAACGTTATTTGTGGATGATTCTATTCAGCACATTGAAGGAGCTAGAAAGATAGGATTAAAAACGATTCATTTAGAAAAAATGGCAGACCTTCAAGTACTCTTTTCTTGACAGAGTTCAACCAATAAACCTTCCGTTGATTTTGGATGGAGAAAAGCGATGCGTTTGTTGTCTGCTCCTTCTTTTGCTGATTCATGAATTAGTCTAAATCCAAGATCTTTCAATCGTATCAATTCAGCATCGATATCATCTACTTCAAATGCTACGTGATGAAAACCTTGCCTCCCTTTTTCTAAAAACTTTGCAATTGCAGAATCTTTATTGGTTGCTTCTAGCAATTCGATTTTGGAATCTCCAACATGAATAAAAGCGGTTTTTACACCTTCAGAAATAACTTCTTCTTCTTTGTAACAATCTTTACCTAGAAGGTCTTCGTAAATCTTTAGTGATTCATCAATGCTATTGACGGCAATACCTAGATGTTCAATTTTCTTAATCATCGATAAACAGGAAAAGATGAAATTGATTTAGTTTTTGATAAACTTCTCGTTGACATTGTCAAAGTTGATGTAATAAACACCTCTTAAAAGATTAGAGCAGTTAACAGAAGAACCAACCCCTTTCTTAACAATGTTACCATACGCGTCATAAATTTCATAACGTGTTTCTGCTGGCTTACCACTAGAAATAAACTTTATCTCGTTTTTAACTTTAGTTGGTGTCTTTGTTACCACAGAAACAGCAGACGTAAATTTAACTTCTTTTGAAGGTCTTTTTGTTCCTGAATGATCTACTTGTGCAATTCTAATTGTGTTCTCTCCAGAATGAGGAGTAACTACAAACTCATAATTATTTTTGGATCCACTACCTTTTCCTTGAACCTCACCAATCGTTACCCATTTGTTCCAACGATATTGTTCAATAATGAAAGGCAATTTCCCTTGCTCACCAGATGTTGACCAAATAAATTTACCGTCGTTACCAATATTCATGCTTTCTATATTGTACGTAGATCTTGGCAATAAAACTTCAGGGTTTAAAATTTTTGGCTTGCAACCATCGTTGTGTTCAACAACAATAAATACAGGTTCACCAATAGCTATGTTAAATAATGAAAAATCAATCTCAAAGGCACCCATATTTGTTCCGCCAGGCAGAATATCACCATTTACGGTAACCTTTGTAGCACAATAACCAAAACCTTCATCATCCATAGGATTCTGAACGTATAGATTTTTTCCTTGATAAGTTCCTTCAACAGAAAGAGCTCCGAAAGCACTCGCTGCTAAGAAAAAAAACAATCCCGATAAAATTAAATTCTTCATTTATTTCAGTGTAAAAGAGAAAGAGTACATATTTTGTTAAATTCAATTCTTCAAATGAACTTGGGTAAATCTCTTTCAATAACACACAAATATAATATGTTTTTGCTTGAATGACCCGTTTTATTCAAAAAAAAACATTTGAAACACTTTTTTTTTCAGAAACCGTAAAATGTGAATGATTTACAGTATATTAGATTTTGTTTTTTTATCTTATAAAAAGAAGAAAAACACCAAAACGACCTAGTATATTACTTTTAAAATAACTAAATGAAACTTCCCTTTTTAATTCTTTCGTTCCTTTTTCTTTATTCTTGCTCGAAGAACCAACAGCAATTTGAATACAGTGGTGGTTCTATCACAATGGCACTCGACAATGAGCCTACAACATACTTGCCTCGAAAAGTACTCGATTACTATTCAGCAACTGTTCTCTACCAAATTTCAGAAGGTTTAGTTGGACTTGATGAAAAAACATTGAAAATTCTTCCAAGAATCGCTTCAGAATGGTCAGTAAGTAAAGATGGAAAAACGTATGAATTCACTATTCGCGACAATATCAAATTTCACCCACACAAAGCTTTTAACACAGAGAAAGACAGGGAGTTAACAATGGAGGATCTTGTTTTTTCATTTGAGTTAGCTTGTACGCCCAATGAAGATAATTCTGCCCCTGCTTCCTATACAATGATTTATAAATCATTATTAAAAGGAGCTGATAAATTCTATAATCAAGAGGCCGAGAGAATTTCTGGGTTAAGTGTTAGTGAGAATGTTTTAAAAATAGAATTACTACATGAGGATAAGAATTTTTTAAACAAACTATCAAACGTTTGTTCTTACATTGTCTCTAAAAAACTTTATGATAAAGGTTACGAAACAGATAAGATCGGAACAGGTCCGTTTATGTATTCTAAATACGTGACTGGAGATTTTGCTAAACTAATTTTAGCAAAAAATGAAGATTATTATATGAAAGATGATCAAGGAAATGCTCTTCCTTATTTAGATCAACTAACTTTTGTTTTTCAAAGCCGAAAAATGGAACAGTTGGATGAGTTTGAAAATGGAGAGCTCGATTTAATTGTAGGACTTCCAACTAGTAGGATTACACGAATGATTGAAGGTAAAATTCAAGATTTTAATGCAACTAAAACAGAAGCACCTAAATTAATTTTGGCAAACAATCCTTTGTTAGAATCACATTTTTATTACTTCAATATGAGGGACGAACGTTTTAAAAACCCACTGGTGAGAAAAGCTTTTAACTATGCGGTTAATAGGGAGTCAATTGGTAGAGATGTTTTAAGAAATCAATATTATGAATTGGGATACTATGGTGTTATTCCTCCTGTTAATAGGGCATTAAAAGGGTATGATTTTAAAAAGGTGAAAGAATTTGGCTACAAGTATGACCCTGAACTTGCAAAAAAGTTACTTGCTCAAGCAGGTTATCCTAATGGAGAAGGTTTTGGATCTGTTAGTTTGAGGTACAGTATCAATGATGTACATTCTGCTGTTGCAGATGAGTTCTCAAAGCAGGTTTTTAAAGTGCTTGGTATTAATGTCAATATTGATGGTTCTAATTTTGAACAACTCAATAACGATGGAGCAAACGGAAGAGGCGATATTTTTAGAATGGCGTGGTCAGCAGATTACCCTAGTCCTGAAACTTTTTTAATGAATTTTTACAGTGGTTCAATTCCTGCTGATTCTAATGAAGCATCAATAATTAATAAAGGTCGATACAAAAACTTTCTTTTTGATGAATTCTTTAAAAAAGCCATCAATTCTAGTAAGCTTTCAGACCAAATGGAGAACTTTTCTAAGGCAGAGGTAGAACTTTTAAAAGACCCAGCAATTATTCCTCTTTGGTACACCGGAGATATTCAAATTATTCAGTCTTATGTTAGGGATTTACATTTCAACGCGCTCAATTACTTTGATTTTAGCAAGGTCTATATTAAGCCTTGGACAATTGAAGAGTACAAAAAGAGCTACAATATCGCCAAGAAATAAACCAGTTTTATGATGAAAAATATACTAACATCCATTCTTCTTTTTTTGGTCGTCAACTTTTCGTTTGCCCAACCGATGCAGAATGTTAGAGGAAAAGTAGTTGACTCTGAGTCGCAATTCCCAATTACGGGAGCAAAAGTGGAAATTTTCACCAATGATTCTACAACTAAGTACAGAGCACTGACAAATATTGACGGTGATTTCACGATAAAAGATGTGCCTGTCGGTAAACATGAGCTAACGGTAAAATTTCTAACCTATGATACTAAATCGACAACGGTAGAAGTTCGGTCAGGTAAAGAATCAATTCTCAATATACCTTTGCAAGAAAGTTTTTTAGAACAAGAAGAGGTGACTGTAACAGCAAGAAAGAAAGGACAAGTAATCAATGAACTAGCATTGATTTCTGCGCAACAATTTAGTGTCGAAGAGACTGATCGTTATCCTGGTTCGCGTTCTGATCCTGCAAGAATGGCCTCCAATTTTGCAGGAGTTGGTGGTGCTGATGATTCTAGAAATGACATTGTAATTCGTGGAAATTCTCCGCTAGGCGTTGTCTGGAGAGTAGAAGGAATTGACATTCCAAATCCATCACATTTTGCCATTGCAGGAAGTACAGGTGGGCCTGTATCTATTCTTAACAATAAGATTCTTGGTAACTCTGACTTCTTTATGAGTGCCTTTCCAGCAGAATACGGTAATTCAACTTCGGGATTTTTTGATTTAAAATTGCGAAAAGGAAACAACCAACAACATGAATTGACGGGTCAATTTGGTTTTTTAGGAACAGAATTGATGGCAGAGGGTCCAATGAGTAAATCAGGCAATTCGAGTTATCTCGTTATGGGTAGGTATTCAACACTGAGTCTATTTAGCGCAATGGGAATTAGCCTCGGAACAGATGCCGTCCCTGTATATGGTGATGGTGCATTCAAATTTGATTGGCGATTGAAAAAAGGAGGTTCACTTTCTTTATGGGCCATTGGAGGAGCTAGTGATATTGCCATCGTTATTTCTGATCAAACTAAATATTCTGAAGAACTATATGGCGAAGGAGATCGTGACCAATATTTTGGTACAGCGATGGCTGTTGGAGGGTTGACCTATAAAAAACCTGTCAATGAAAAAACTTTCATAACAACCTCTCTTGCCTATTCACACGAACAGCAAAGTGCACAACATGATTTTTTAGTCAGAAGTATTGATGCTGATAATAACATCACACTGTTGGATAAATATAAATTGCTTGATTATACTTTTGCAACTTCAAAAGCATCAGGTTATTTCAGTGTGAATCATAAGTTGAATAAGCGTCATTTGATTAAATTCGGGATTAATGCCGATTACCTAATGTACAACATGATTGATTCTGTTTTGCAACAAGGACATACGCCTGTAAGTCATGATACATTTGATGTCCGATGGGATTATAAAGGTGGAGCAGCATTAATTCAATCTTTCTTCCAGTGGAAATGGAGAATTACGGAGAACATGGCCTTTACAGCCGGTGTTCACAATCAATATTACAGTTTGAGCAACAGTTACAGTATTTTAGAACCTCGTTTAGGTTGGAAATTAAACTTAAAGAAAGGGCAAGCGATTTCTATTGGAGCCGGGATGCACAGTCAAGCTCAACCACAATACACGTATTTGTACCACCAAACTGATCCTATTACTGGGGCTAAAATTTACGAGAACATGGACATGGATTTTACGCGTAGCATCCATTCTGGAGTTGGTTATGAGAAAGCTTTCAAGAAAAGTTTAACCTTAAAAACGGAAGCCTATTATCAATATTTATACAACGTTCCTGTAACAGTCGCTCCTTCCTCGTTCTCATTGATAAATATGGGAAGTGGGTTCTCAAGGTTCTTTCCTGAAGAATTGCAGAATACAGGAACAGGTTACAATTATGGGTTAGAAGTAACCTTGCAAAAGTTCTTTGACAAATCTTTCTTCTTCTTGATTTCTGCTACGATTTACGATTCTAAATATTACGGTAGTGATGGAGTTTTAAGAAACACTTCTTACAACGGAACATATATTGCTAACTTTCTGGCAGGCAAAGAATTCAAAATTAATGAGAAGCAATCAATTTCATTAGGTGTTAAAATAACAGGTGCCGGAGGAAAACGCTATGGCTATGTTGACATTGCTGCATCTTCTGCGCAGAATGATTTAATATTCCAAGATGTTGGTTTTAATGATAGACAGTTTTACGATTATTTTAGAACAGATTTGAAAATCAATTGGAAATTTAACGCAAAGAGAACAACCCATGAAATTGGATTGGATTTAGTGAATGTTTTCAATTCTAAAAATTTATTGAGTTTGGCTTACGCTCCAAATCTTGCCGATTCAACCGCAGAACCAATTACTGAAAAACAGCAATTGGGATTCTTGCCAATCTTTTATTATAAGATAGATTTGAGAATTGGTGGGAAGAAGTAGGAAGTGCAAAATTAATTTTGTAAACCTAAAAAAACCACTTATGAATAATTTAAAAACAAAAGTCCCAATTTGGTTTTGGGCAATCGCAATTATTTTTCTTCTTTGGAACATAATGGGTGTATTATCATTTTTGATGCACACATTAACGCCAGGTGAAGCGTTAAGCCTAATGCCTTTGGAAGAAAGAGAACTTTATGATTCCTACCCTGCGTGGGCGACTGTTTTATTTGCAATTGGCGTTTTTTGTGGACTAATTGGTTCCTTAGGCCTTCTCTTTAGAAAGAAATGGGCAAAACCTATTTTTACTCTATCACTGATTGCAGTTATAATTCAAATGACACACAATGTCTTTTTCACGAACACAGTTGAAGTATATGGAACTACTCAGGCGGTAACAATACCATTAATTGTAGTTGTTTTAAGTCTGCTTGCTGTTTTGTTTTCAAATTCTACAATAAAGAAAAACTGGTTGCAATAACTGATTACAAACGATAAATACAAACATTGATAATTACCACGTAGGGCAAGTATCACATCCGTTTTTAGGACGGATGTATAATAAGAAACCAACTACCGTTTCCCATGCTGCATAACCGTATGCTTGCCTTGTAAAAGCACTCGGGTCGTTAGGTCTGTTTCTTACTTTTGTTTGATGGTGGAAACCTCCACTTAATTTAGATTCGATAAAGACGTGTCTAAAAAACTCAAATCGTGCTCCTAAATGCGCAGACAAACCATAACCAGACATTGAAATTGTTCTCACATCTTTCTGTTGACCAAAAGTAAAATCATTGAAAGAAAGTAATCCTCCTGCAGCAACTCCAACATTCGTTGAGATTGCAAACCAATCATTCTGACCAAAAGCCAACCATTTATCAGTTCTGGTTAACTCAAATCGCAAGTAATTAAGCCCATCAGAATTTTCATAATGAAACAATTTTCTATCTGTCACAACAGGTTCTCCGTTAAAAGTACCCATCCAATTTGTGTCAACACCAGGGTCAATCTGCCCGCTTAGAAGAACATTGTTGTTGTGCTTAAAGATATACTTCATGTGATCGTAACCAAAAGAAATTGCCCAATGATCTTTAAAATAGTACCCAACTCTTGCATTAAACTGCGGAATCGTAATTTTATTGATGTTAAAGTAAACAGAAGCATCGAACTTTTCTGGATTGTCATATGCAACCGCATTCGCTAATGTAAAGTCATAGCCTGGTCCTACAAAACGCATGTTACTTTTTGTATAACCACTACGATTGTAGCCCCAATAGCCAAAAAGTGTACCTTGTGCATCAGACTCTTTTTTCTTCATTCTTTTTTGTCCTTCAGAAACAAAAGGCAATACTATCAACAATAAAACGACTAGTTTATTCATTTCTATTTCATTTTTAAGAAAGACACTTCTTTCTCCGTTAAAATTCGGTACATTCCTCTTGGCAAATCTTTTTTATTTAAGCCAGAAAAAGTTACACGATCTAACTTCACAACAACATATCCCATCGCTTCAAAAGAACGACGTACAATTCTATTTTTCCCGGAATGTAATTCTACTCCAATTTCTTTTGAGTTTTCGTTATTTACGTACTGTGCTTTATCAAATTTAGTGGTTCCATCTTCTAATTTCATTCCATCCATCAGTTTTTGCAAATCTTCTTTAGCAACCCGTTTATTTAAGGTTACGTGATAAATTTTGCTTGCCTTGTGACGAGGATGCGTCAATTTTTTTGCCATATCACCGTCATTGGTAAAGAGCAAAAGACCTGTTGTTTCTTTATCTAATCGACCCACTGGATAAATGCGTTCCTTGCACGCTTTTTTCACCAAACTCATAACCGTTTTTCTTCCTTGTGGATCCTCCATTGTCGTAATGAATCCTTTTGGCTTGTTTAACAGAACGTATCTTTTCTTTTGAGCTTTAATAGATCCCCCGTCGTATTTAACAACATCTGTTGGAGAAACTTTGAATCCCATTTCTGTAACGATTTTACCGTTAACAGTTACAACGCCCGTGCTTATTAAAACATCTGCATCTCTTCTGGAGCAAACGCCTGCGTTAGACAAGTATTTATTTAAACGCACAGCATCACTGAAAGTAGGAAGAGGATCTCCTTTCTTCAATCTATCTTTATAATCGATGTATTTGGCTTTGTCTTTTGCTTTAACCGTTTTTTTATCGACGGAATTCCCGTTTCTAGTCTTTCGGTTATCAGTACTTCCTTTCGCTTTGTCCTTCGCGCTAAAGGTTCTTTTTCTTGAATCGCCTCCGCGAGTTCCTTTGTTTCTTGTGTTCATCTCGAGCATAATTTTGCACAAAGATAGTGTAGTTAATTCAGAATGAAGAATGAAGAATGAAGAAATAGCTTAATATCCTCTTATATTTATTTTAATTACGGATAAAATGCATCCTCGATATGTTCTAGGCGCATACCGTATTGATTTAGGACGATGGAAACGACATCTAATCGAACATCTAAGTTAATTCCGTTTTCTTCGATGTATTTATTGGCTACCTTGATAATTTGTCGTTGCTTACTTTTTGTCACTGCTTCGTAAGGTTCTCCGATAATTGCAGAGTGTCTTGTTTTCACTTCAACAATAATGAGTTGGTTTTTATATTCACAAACAATGTCAATTTCTGCTTTTTTAAAACGATAATTTCTATTCAAAACTGAATATCCTTTTGTTATCAGGTGATTCACGGCAATTTCTTCTCCTTTCTGTCCGAGTTCAATATGGTTCATAGTGATTGTTTCTTATTTAAGTTAAGAAAAAACAGTCCTTCTAGCAAGAATTGAACGAATAAAATAAGCAGGTGTACTTGTTGATATGCGTTTACTCTTTTTTGTTTTTATTGCCCAACTATCATTCTCACAGAACAATATTCTCGTTCTTGGAAACTATTCACATATCTGTTTCTTTGACGATTCCAGTTATTTGGCTGTCCAAAAATTGCCAGAAGAACTATCTTCTTTTCGTTCTATTCTTATTTTCTCTACATCAACTTCTATTCTCTCCAAAAAAGATGCACTGAGAATTAAATCCTATGTAGAAGTTGGAGGAAGTTTGTATTTAGGGGCAGAAAATTGGCCTTTGCAAGCAGAATCAATTCAATTGACCAACTTACTATATAGTAAAGAGCTTTATGGAGAATATCATGAGCAAAGAGCAAATGTTGCATCAAAAAACTCCAACCTTAAAATGTATGAAACACAAGAAGTTTCTGCGGGTATTTCTACGGTTGCTTTTCCGCTTGATCACCGATTGAAAGTAGAAGCTTGGGTAAACGACCAACCTTTAATTCTTTCAGGAGAATATGAACAAGGAAAAGTTGTGATTGATGGTGGATATTCTCGATTCTATTGTGAGAATATAGAAATACTCTCAATAACCCTGTTTTCAAAAATTAATCATTACTTAAACATTAAAAGACAAAAGTAAACCCTGTTTTTAATGAGAGTAAATTCGTTAAGTTATCTTCAAAAGCAGCGGTGGTGATATTACTTCCAAAATAAGGTTCCCAATAATAAGTATTCGTTCCTGAAAAGGCATTAAATTTGGGGATAATAAACCCTGTGTGAAATCTTACTCCTAGATTAAAGAAAATAGAATTCGTAATTGGCATTTTGTAGGACAATTCATAAAAGAGATTAATGGCAATTAAGTTTCCATCTGTAACAGGATATGGATTTGTAATAACTGAATCCTTTGAAAAACGATAATTTTCTCCGTCAATAAATGAATAAATTTTGGGGCCGATTCCTACTTGAGAAGAAAAGCCAGCGCCTGCTATTCCTTTCGAATTGTAAAATTCAGCGGTTAACATGTAAGACATTGTTCTAAAAACTGGATCAGAACTTGCTGTTGAAATAATATTATTGTAATAGTCGTACGTATCGAATTTACTTAAACCAATTGTTGTTTTATGGTATGCAAACTCTGCACCAAGAGCAAATTTTGGAGTCACAATTCTCTGGTAGGCTAATCTGTAATCCACTCTAAACAATTTGAATTTTTCAACAAGATTATTATTATCATCGTAAGAAACATGGCGGTAACGGTAGTTTTTTTGACCTACATAGCCCTGTGTGTAAGCAAACCCCAAAATTGCTGGAGTTATTCTCATACTTGAGGTTGTAAAAACAGAAAATAAATTCTTTTTCCCCAAGTACCCAAAATCTTGCGCTAAAATAAAGGCTGGAGTAATAGCAAGAATGAAAAATAAAGTTGAAACTCTTTTCATCATTTTCTTATTGGTTTTGATCCTGTCAATTCTGACATTAATTTATAATGAATTGCATCAAGGTTTCCTTCCTTTGGCTTCATATTAAAGTTATAATCTATAAATTGATTCAACTCTCCTGTCTCTAGGTCTAGAATGGAATAACTAATGTTGATTCTATTTCCTGTTACCAGCTTAGATGCAAAATACGGTATTCCTATAGGTGGGAAAAGAATTCCCAAAATTGCCATTCCTGGTTTAACAGGGTTTCTATAATGTTCTCCATAGATGAACATCATTTTTGCATCTCCAAACTGTTCTTTCAATTCTTTTAGAGCCAAATAATCAACTGGGAACATTTCGCTGTCTCCATATTCGGCTCTTTGTCTTAAGAAGTTCAAGAAAACTGATTTAGTATTGAACTGCTCCGTATTTTGGGATTCAATATCAACGTTTGATTGGTCATAAACGGTCACATCAAATCGCTTCGACATCTTTTTAATTGATTTGATTAAGTTCGTTTCTAGTTCCTCCGATTTTTTCACATTGATGCCTTGTTTATCTGCAGAAAGAAACATTGGTTCTAGCACTACTAGTTCTTTCACATTTACCTTCCCATCTTCATCTTCAATCGCCTCGTTTTCAGCATCTTTGTGTTTTCTATATTTCCTTTTAAATTCTTCGTCCTTTATTAAATCACTCAAGGCAAATAAATGGAATTTCTTTTCGTCAAACTCTTCCTCTTCTGTCACTGCTATTGTAACGTTTCGCTTGCGTTTGATTTTATCGTATTTACTCAGCCCTTCTGTTTTTGTAGAATCTGAAAACTCAACAGTTTCAGAAGTCGTGTCGTTCAATTCTAATTTACTTAAATTGAACGCTTCAAGAGCTGATTGATAATTCTCAGTAGAATATTCTGTCATTTTAAATCGACTGTATTCTGCTAAATGCTTAATCATTGCTTCTCTGACCTCTTTAATCTCCTCATTATTAGAGAACGAAGAATAAGCATCCTCAATGTTTCTCATCGAAACAGTCATCAGTTGTACTTTTGATAGTTTTTTCAACAAATAAAAGACCGCATGACTCTCACCTTCAACTTTCTTCGGGTTTTTAACTGCTTTAGAATAGTTTCCTGCAATTTTAAACCTTGTCAATCCTAACCAGGCCTGTGCTTTTACTGTTTGAATGTATTCGTTGTTTGGAAATTTTTTTTCAAGCAAGTAAACACTATAAATTGCATCTGCAAAACGATGATTGAATAAGTCAATTCTCAAACCTTCAAATCGCGCCAAATTTCTCACTTTTTCAAATTCATTTTTTTCGAAAATAAATTTTTTATCACCCCATGAAGTATATTCTTGCAATTCATCAATCACTGCATCCTTTCTTTTTCTAATATTAGGATGAGAGCTTTTAGTATCATCGTAATCTTCATCAATCTTGATACTGTTAATTACTTCCGGATAATAAATCGAAGGAATGTATAATAAGTCTGTTTGATAGTACTCATGTTTAAATGGTTCTTCGTCAAAAGGCAAATAAGAATAGGCCATTACATCAAACGCACTCAACAACTCATTTTTGTCATACCCTGCTTCATTAAAAAGCTTAATTCCTTTTAAATCAGCTTCAAATTCATTTTCTTTAGAATGGTTCGACATTCTTGTAATTCGATCATCATAAGAAGTACCTCTCTCTGTATTCATTCTTTCTTGATAAGCCTCTTCTACATGCGACTCTGTATAGTGCGCAATTTCGTGTGACAATACATACGCCAATTGAGCTTCGTTTTCCAGTTGGGAGAGAAGGCCTAAGGTCACAAATATCAATCCTTGATCTGTAGAAAGTGCATTCGTAACATTTGATTTAAGAACGAAAAATTGTAATTCTTTTTTTAGTTTTCTGCTATCCTTCAATAAATTCTCTGCTACTTTCTCTACGTACTTTGTCGTTGCATCTCCGTATAGAATCAATCCTGATTGCAACAGCTCATCAATGCTAAAATGAATTCTTTCTAAGAAGATTAATTCTTCTTCTTCAGACATCCCGCTTCTTCCTTTTGCTAAAGCATTCTCTACTTTCGTTTGAGTACTTTGAATAAAAACATCTGGAATTTTACCTTTCGATTGCAAAGCAGAATAATTCTCAAAAGAATCGCTTTGCGAAAAACAAACATCACTCTGCACAAAGAAAGCAAACAGAAAAACGATGAATTGAAGTCTTATTTTTGACATAAAATCATTTATTAGTAATGCAACAAGGGAGCAAGATAGTAGATTAATCTGTTTTATACTCCTAAACAACGAAAGCTCCTAAAAAAAACAGAAGCTTTCGTTGTTAATTAATTGGATGAATTAGTTTTTCACAACTCGAATTGATGTTCTATTTAATTCATTTTCAATTCTTAAGAAATAAACACCACTTTCAACATCTTGCAATGATAGTTTGATGATTTCTCCTGAATCAATGTTCTTTATTTCTCTGTAAATTAACTTTCCAGTTACATCAATAATTTCCATGGTAACATCTCCATAGTAATCAGAGAATTTAACATTGAAATTACCTTCCGTTGGGTTTGGGTAAACGGTAACTCCCATTTCTTCAGCTACTTCATTTATTCCGACAAGACTTCCCACGTATACTGTCAGCGTACTTGAACAACCATTTGCATCTGTAACAATTACTGTGTAAGATGTGTTTCCCGTCAATCCAGAAAGGTCTTCTGTATCATTATTGTCTCCAACACCATCATTGTCCCAATCATAAGTAAATGGCCCTGACCCTCCATTAACAGTAAGGTTAATTGATCCATTTCCTGCAATTGTTGCATCGTTTGCATTTGCTGTAAGAATCATTCCTGGAGGTCCATTGATTACACCTGTAATAAAGTCTGTACAATTATTTGCATCGACGACAGTAACGGAGAAAACACCAGCAACACCATTTGTTAAATCCTGAGGGTCATCTAAGTCGCCAGTTCCATCAATGTTCCAATCATATTGATATGGAGCTTGACCACCTGAAATAGATATATCAACCGTTCCGTTTTGATCTCCAAAACATAACAAGTCAGAAACACCATTTATTGTAATAACTGGGACTGTTCCTCCTGTCAAGGTAATTGTAGATGTTACTGAACAGCCAACTGCATCTCTAACAACAATATTGTAAGTTCCTGGATTCAACCCTGTGAAACCACTACTTGCTTGGAAGGTTGCTCCTCCATCATTACTGTACTGCAGTGAACCTGTTCCTCCTGATGCTACAATCGAAATCGTACCATTTGTGTTTCCACAAGTTGGATTTGTAAAATTAACAGCAGATAAGGTTGGGGTACCATTATCAATTAATATTTCTGTTGCCGTAACTTGACATCCTGAACCATCTTCAACAACTAGGTTATAAACGCCCGCAACAAGACCATTGAATGATCCTGAACCTTGGAAGGTTGTTCCTCCATTGATGCTATATGTTAACCCTCCTGTTCCTCCTGTAGCCGTAATAAAAATAGAGCCATTTGGGCTTCCACAAGTTGGGTTGGTTGGATTCACATTACTGATTACAGGCGAACCAGGATCCGTCAAGGTTACACTAGAATTATCTTGACATGTACTCGCATCTTGAACAACAATCGTATAAGACCCAACAGCTAAACCTGTGAAGGTATTAGATGCTTGGAACGTCGCTCCATTGTTAATACTGTACATTAATGTACCTGTTCCTCCTGATGCAGTTATTGTAATGTCACCATTGGACAAACTACAAGTTGAATTCGTTGAGGTAACATTTGTAATTGTTGGAGATGTTGAAGTCGCAAGGGTTGAAGTTGTCGTTGCTTGACAGCCGTTTACATCTTCTACCACAATGTTATAAACACCCCCTATTAATCCTGTAAAGTTGTTAGAAGCAACAAATGTTGTTCCGTTATTAATACTGTAAGAAAGAGAACCTGCTCCTCCTGATGCTAAGATATTAATTGCACCATTAGCAAGTCCACAAGTTGGGTCTGTAACAGTTGCAGAAGTAATTGTTGGAACACTTCCACTTACTAAGGTAATAGAAGAAGTTGCTTGACAGCCGTTTACATCTTCAATCACAATATTGTAGCTATTAGCAGTTAAACTTGTAAAGTTTCCACTTGCTTGAAGAGTTGTACCATTATCAATACTATATTGTAATGTTCCTGTTCCTCCAGATGCAGTTATTGTAATGTCTCCGTTTGGTAAACCACAAGAAGGGTCCGTACTTGTAACTGAAGAAATAACAGGCAGTCCTGCATCTGCTAAAGTGGTAGTTGCAACAGTTTGACAACTATTTACATCTTCTACAATGATATTGTAGACACCTGGAAGTAATCCCATAAAGTTATTTCCAGCTTGGAAAGTAACACCGTTATCAA
>DQTF01000201.1 GCA_015662935.1 Crocinitomicaceae bacterium
CTCCCCGCTCCTGATGGCTATTGCCGTCATCGGAGCTATAACTCCTCAACTGATCAGATATTTAAAAGTTCTAAAGGAACCTAAGTACACAAATAAGCGAATAGTCCCTTGCTTAAATAATAGAAGATTTAATTAACTCTTCTGAACAAGTTGAGTTCAATACGGTGGTCAAAATGAAACAAAAGAATGAACTATTCAGAATAAACATCAGAAACCTTGGTTCAATAGAGGAAGGAGAAATAGAGCTTAAACCTCTAACGATACTCTTCGGTAAGAACAATACTGGAAAAACATATGCTGGATATTTACTCTGGGGTTTAGCATTTCAAAGGAAATTTCCAGATTCGCTAAAGATAAAGACCGAAAATTATTCAAAAATTATTCGAGAAATTAAGGAAAAATTACAAAATAGAAAAATTTCAAGATCCTACGAAAATTTCCCAATTCAGGTCGATTACTTCTTAGGGAAATACACTTTGAATAAGTTGGAGGCTGAAATACGTAAAGGATTTGTTAAAAAGTTATTTAATTATAATATTTGAGTGGGGAGAAATAGTCATCCCGAAGAAAGTTAACTTCTCTATTGGTGTTAAGATTATCAAGTTCTTTTTGGAGAGACTGCTCAGAGTTAAGAAATTCAAGAATAGGGAGGTGGATGTTACAGAAGGGGTTTGCTCCATGGCGCTAGAGCTTTTTTAAGGAAAGGATCATCCACATCAAAGGCTTCAGCTTTACCGACGCGGTGAGCGTGGTAGTGGTAAGAGAGTTTGGTTTAACGTTGATCAGCTTCGATAGTGGGTTTGGAGTTAAAACTGTCGGTGGCTGTTATTGGCTCAGCTTAGATGAGAACGAGAGAAAGAGAACTAAGTCTTTGGAAAATATCGCCCTGAACTATAGCTGTGTAGGATAATACCGTCATGGGTTTGTTTGATTGGGTTTACGCACCTTTCAAGTGTCCATACTGCGGATATGAAGAAGAAGAGCACGGTTGGCAGACTAAAGCGTTACTTAACATGCTTAACGTCTTTAAAGTAGGTGAAAAGGTCGTACTCTCGAGTTTGAGGAGGAGCTTGTAGTTCAGGAGGGCGTTTTTGAAATTCACACTGTATGTCCTAAATGCAAGGAATACGTAGAGTGCCGGATTAAAATTAAGGGTAGTGTCTTAACTGACGAAATAACTTGCAACAAGGAGGACAAGGAAGATTAAAAAAGCAGTACTGGTTAAGATTCCATATAAGAAAATATTTTAAAGGGATATGACAAGCGTTTTAAGGTGAGTTTCAAGGCTTTAAAGATTACAATCATCGGCAAAGTTCACGATGTTGAATACAGGCTGTTTCTGCTTGAGGAAGCCGATTATCTCTTCATCCCACGCTTCGATGCGAGAAATGTCAAGATAAACGGTAAAGAAGCTTTGATAGTTTTGGTTGACGAAGAGAAAGAGCAGATTGAAGAGTTCATTGAATTTGTCAAGACGAACAAGCCTGAAAAGGCTGTTGAAGAGATAAGAGTCAAAGAGTATAAAGGGAGAGTTAGAGACATTGAAAGATTTAGAGCGAACTTTAACACAGCTCAGCTTTCAAAGATAGTCCAAGTTGGCTTGAAGATGCTTGAAAAGCAAGATACAATGCTGGGTAAAATGGATTTAATGTTACAAAAGCAAGATGAAACGATAAACGAAATTAGAGTTACGAGAGAAGATTTGAAAAAGGAAATCAAAGAAGTTTCATCAAAACTCGATAAGACGAATGAACTTGAGAGAAGATTTGAAAAGCTTGAAGAGGAAATCGAGAGAATAAAGAAGGCTTTGATTAAAGCGGGAATAAAGATCTAACTTAGCACTTCCATAACTTTTCTCACAACTATCACAAGAAAAACGAAGAGCAAGAAATAGATGGCTGGCTTTAGTCCCTGCTTTGTCTCAGGTTTTATGAAATTGCCAGCAACTTCTGCAACGACCAAAAGACCGATAAGCAATAATGTTACGTAAACATCAATCGTTTTCACTAGAATAGTGCAGATAACAACCCAGATTGCTAGGGTTAGAACTATAGCATCGTCTACATCCATCTCTCGATTCCTCCAATTCTTCTTGCGGAGATCTCGACAAATCCATCTCCAATTTTAAACTCCTCAACTACTATTAACTCCTGCAGGCTCTTCGCAATTGACAGCAGTATAGAGCTGCATATGGGACAGGCAATTTGCTCACAGGTTTTGGAGCAAGTATTTGTCCTTACACCATCTA
Source organism: Crocinitomicaceae bacterium (assembly GCA_015662935.1). GTDB lineage: Bacteria > Bacteroidota > Bacteroidia > Flavobacteriales_D > Crocinitomicaceae > UBA4466. The sequence goes on from DQTF01000201.1 coordinate 2,249, forward strand.
CATACACTTTTATTCTGTCTTCGCTCTCTTCAACCGTCACAGACTTTGCCAAGCCAAGAGATCTCAGAACAGCGGATGCATTTTCAACAGCATACAATCCAGCGTTTGTGAAATCCATCTCGGAATAACTCTCGTACATCTTCATTAGCTCTTTTCCGAGAGGAGTCAAAAGCAAACCCATCTCCTTCTCCCTGCCGACGTCTGTAATAAACATCGTATTTCTATCGAGCTTAGCTAAATCTAGATCAAAATCTTCGTGTAGCGGTATAAAAACTCCTCCTTCAGGCAGATTGCTGTACGGCGGAATATAAACAGCTTTATTCTTTAACTCCAGCACATTGGCGAGATTTCTGCTTAATTCAACATACGGCAGAACTACAGCCTTAAAAGCGTCGTACTTTATGTAATCCGAGGTAGAGAACGTGAGAACTACAACTCCCAAAAACACTCCGCCTATTCCAGCATTTATCATGCTCTGATTTCCATCCACTGCACCTTTGAATGTAAGTACTGAACCAATTGTAATCAGTATAGCTCCAGCTATGTGCTTGCTTTTCATCAGGTTTAATAAAATTGTCAAAACTTTAAATATCATTTGCTTTATGAATGATGAAGTGATGCGAAAAATTCTGATTTTAATCCTGCTCGTATCTCTAATTTCCCCCGTTAACGGTGTCAGGCAGGAAATTTACTCCAAAGCCCGTCCCAGTGATGAGGGCATTTACGTGTACTTCTCAGGAATACTTAAAGATTCTGAAAAGATTCTGGACAAATTCCTGGATGAGGAACCAGACGTGAATCTTTCTGTCTCACTCGAGCATAAGGTTAAGCTTACTGAGGAAGAGAGCAGGTTTTACACTGCTAAAGGTATCAAAAGCAACGTATCAACAGTTGTAAAGCCATTCCTTTCACTATCGAGTGGGATAAAGAAACTGACTCAATCTCAATCTATTTTCCTGAAGAGTGTTGAACTCCTTTTTGAGAACAATTATTCTGCTTACATAAGTGTGAGAACAGCTGTAATAAACATGAAACTGGCAGCAGATGAAATAAATAATTCTATAAACGAGATTGAACAGATTGTACTGTGGAATGAAACGTCAAAGCTTTATTTCGACGTTTCAGAGCTTAAGTCCAAGCTAAAAGACGTTTACGATCTAATAGCATACTATGAAAGATTACTAACTAGATTTGAGAAGGATGGCATTGTAGTAGTTGTTTCAGATGATCATCCATTCCTGTACCAGGAGATAACGATATACGTGTATGCTAAAAACGTTACACCAACTACACTGTTCATAGACAACATTGAATACGAACTTAAAAACAGCACAATGAAGCACAGATTTGAAGAGCTTGGTGAACACACAATCTATGCTGAAGGAATAAGTAACGGTAAAATCGTAAAATCCAACGTTGTAAAGGTCTACGTAAGCAAAATACCAACATATATCGTTTTATCGTCAAAATCTGCAGCATTTTTGAATGAGAACGTCGAAGTAACTGGTTTTCTATCGGACTACTACGGTAATCCAATAGAGGCAAATGTAACGGTTAAAATCGATGGTGAAGAATCTGAATTGACAACACATAACGGATTTTTCAGCTTTAACGTTACAAAAAGCTCTGAAGGTCTCCTAAACATTTCAGTCTTCTATGCTGGAAACGAAACCTACGAAAGCTCTAATGCGAGCACATCGATTTTCTTCTCCCGATTTCCCATTTCGCTTTACATTGAAGCCGATAAAACACGAGTTAGCGTTAATGAAACTGTAAACTTCACAGGCAGGATTAACGTAAACTACTCCATACCAATCCACGTATTCGTCAATTCTACCGATGTGAAAACGCTGAACGCTACAGAAGAGTTCAATTTCACTTTAAATTTCTCAAATCCGGGAACATACGTAGTATTTGTATACTTTCCCGGAGATTCGTTGCACAAGCCAGCAGAATCGAACAAAATTGAAATTTTAGTTGAATCAACCCATGGACAGGAATTGGTAAAAATGATGGTAAATAAGATTAAAAACTCTCCATATTATTTTTTGTTGGTTATTGCTGTCGCCGTAGTTATTCTGGCCTCTATATATGTTAAATCGAGGAGAAAAGGGATAGAATCGAAAATTAGTGTAGAAGAACTGAAAAAAGAGGAGGTGAAAGAGGGAGGAGAAAAAGTAGAAGAGATTGTTAAGGAATTAAAGCTTCCGGAAAGTGTTGAGGAAGCCTACAAGACACTCTTCAAAACTCTTGTCAACAAATACAACCTCAAAAAGAGCTTAACGCCGAGAGAGCTCCTTAAAGCGCTTAAAAATGAGCCTTTTGCCGAAAAATTGAAGGTTGTTACAGACCTTCACGAGAAAGCAGTATATGGTAAAATAGAGCTTAGAGATGAGGAAAGAGGAATTTACTTCAGACTGATTACTGAGATACTGGAGGAGATAGGATGAGTGATAATGTAGAATGGAATAAAATTAAGAATGCAAAGGAGTTGATTGATTTCTTGATTGATTTTCTTTATAAAGTATTTAAGAAAGAATATATTATGGATCAATATAAAAAGCTGAAGAGCTTAGCTCCAAGAAGTAAACCTGAAGAGCTAAAATATCTTATAGAGCCAAATGTCCATAGAGTAGCTAAATGGTATGAAATTTTGCATAATATTAAGAATAGAAATTATTCATTTGATTTAAGATTTTCTACAGATATAGAAGAGTTTATGAAAATGCTAATATTTGCGTATGCTTTTGACAACTTACTGAAACACGGCGTTGTATCACTTGACGACAGCGCTGTTATGGGTCAATTACAGGATCATCGGAGAGGTAAATTTGAATCATTCATGCATCATGTTCTTGTAGCTTCTAACTATACTTCTCATGGATTTGAGGTTACTTTCTTAGACTTGCTTGAGGAAGGAAAACCTGATATTTATGCCAAAAAGGGCGATCTGGATGTGTATGCAGAGTGTAAAAGACTTACAAGGAATGATAAGTATGTTGAGATAGCGATTGAAATTGGATCCTGGTTATTTCAGGAAGACATAAATGCCATAATAGATGTTACCCTGCTAAGGACTCCAAAAGATGAAAAAAGTATAAAAGAAGTTGCTAAGGCTGTTAAAAAAGCTATTGAACTAGATAGAATAGTGAAGAATGATTATGTACATGTGTATGTGCAGAATTTACCTGAATTAATAGAGTGGATAGCACCCGTTCAAATTTCAGTACCTGAACCCGAAAATATAGAATTCATACTTAGCACTTCTTATTTTGGAATATTTGATGGTATCCCAAAAATTAAAAATCCAAAAATTATAATATTAAGAAATCCAAATAAATATGAAGAAATTCGTAGGAGGTTAAAGAAAGTATTTCAAAAGGCTAACAAACAACTTGAAAGTGTAAAGGGTCGAAAACTCATCTATATTGATGTATCTGAAGTTGCTGGAAGACCAACTCTTCAGCTACCTGAATTAATTAGATTAAATATAGGACCTGAAATAGTATTAGGAAGAGTTGAAGAATTCGTTAGAAACTGGCTTGAAAGACACTTAAATTTAGATGCTGTCTGCTTAACGCAATATAGCCTTTACTTAGATGAATTAGGTCTTCCTAGCTTTATAACATGGGAAAACAAAATTGTAACATCTTATGTGGCACCAGGATGGACTATACAAACATTAATCATTCCTGTACCTTCTAACTATACGCCAGAGCTACTGGTAAATAGGAGTATAGATTTAGCTAATAGAGGACTCCATAAGTTGGCAGAATACTATTATAGAAGAGCTATTGAACTTAATCCCAATCTAAAGCAGGCTTATAACAACTTAGGGAATTTATTAAATAAATTAGGTAGATCCCATGAAGCTCTTATATATTTAAACAAAGCATTGGAAATCGATCCTCAATATGTATCTGCTCTAATAAATAAAGGTATAGCATTGGTAAAACTTGGGAAATACAATCAAGCCTTGGAATGCTTTGAAAAAGCTCTAAATCTTGATCCTAATGATAAGAAGGGATGGTACAATAAGGCATTAGTTCATGCAATGTTAGGTCAACATGATAAAGCTCTTGCCAGCGTCAATAAAGCTTTGGCTATAGATCCAAAGTATAGGGCAGCATTAAAGTTAAAAGAAAAGTTAGATAAGGCTAAAGATATAGAGGAGATAGGATGAGAGTACTATATGCTTTTCTCACCTTCGTCGGTATTATCCTGCTTATACTCCCACTTGCTGTCCCCGTAATAAAAACCTCAGCAGAATTCAGCATGTTCAACACCAAATGGAATGGCTGTTCTAAATTTGCAAAGCTTTTAGCTGAAAGAGGAAAAGTTATACCCATAATGTACCCCTACAATTCCGTTAAGTTAAGCAAGCTTGATGGAGTGTTGATAGTTATTGGTCCAGACGTGGATTTCTCATCGCTTGAAGCTGAAGAAGTGAAGAGATTTCTCGAAAATGGCGGAATTCTTTTCATAGCTGATGATTTTGGGACGGCAAATAGTCTTTTGGAAAAGTTAGGTGTGAAGGCGAGATTCTCTACACAGCCTTTGAAGGATATATTCTACAGCAAAAGAGCCGAGTTTCCGGTTGTGGTTAGAATAAAGGATCCAGAGCTTGCTGTCGACGTCGAAAAGATAACGCTCAACATTCCTTCGGCAATAGTAGGTGGTAAAGGTGAGGTGTTCTCCAGCAAAGTTAGTGTCGTTGGAAAGAACATGAGAAGTTATCCGATTATGGCAGAGATAAAATACGGAAAAGGTCGAATTATAATGCTTTCGGATCCAAGCATCTTGATAAA